>JAPKHB010000690.1 GCA_026647295.1 Planctomycetota bacterium
GTCTATGTGACCGGCTGCATCAATCAACTGGAAAGCCGAATCCGGGAGCTTCGCGCCCGCATCCCGCGCCGGCTTCCGCGAGACTACGACACGCTCGCAAAGGAATGCCGATCGCGGCTTGATGCCTCCCTTGCCACTCTTCGGTCGCTTCGTGGGGATCCGGACTATCAAGTGCCAGCCAACCAGCCGGAACGCATGAGGAAGTTGAAGCGAGAGGTTGCGGACCTGGACATGCTTGAGACGGAGGGCATTGCAGCGCTCGTTCGCGCCACGGACGATGACCATCAACTGAACCGCCTCCTCGAACGGATCACACAGGAGATCGACTATCCGCTGGTGACACCCGTTGTTACGACGCTGTCGCAACAGTACTTCTGTATCAATACAGAGCTAAACCTCCTTGCGGTCCCGCTGATCGAGGGGCGCTTTCTCCTGCATCTGCCTGATCTCTACCACGAGCTGGCCCATCCCCTCCTGCTCGCCCGCGATGAGCCACAGGTGGAGGCATTCCTCGCGGCATTCGGTCTGGCGCTTCGTGATGTATTGGCGTACCTCGAAGACGAATCGGTGAAGGAATCGCGCCGCAATGGTCCGTTGGGGAGCGAGACGGAGTTGGGCCTCTGGCGACT
>JAPKHB010000691.1 GCA_026647295.1 Planctomycetota bacterium
GCGGGCAACGATGGTTTCCTCTGTAACTCCTCCTACAAGCCTTTCTATATCAGTGCGGATGGTTATGCGCGCCTTTACCTTCAGCTGGATGCCGTCTTTTGTGATTGTATCTAAGGTGGTACAACCTTTCGCAGGGTCAGGACAATCGATCACCTTTGGGTTAATACAGATTTTTACGGCATCAAATACATCTCTTCCTGCAAGATCCAGTGCACAGGCAAGGTCAAAACCAAGCCTAATGCCTGCCTTCTGTGCAGCAATAAGAGAACGAACAACATGGTTTATATTTCCCCCTGCCAGAGAATGCGCCTCAAGAGATGATGGAACGATGTCGATTCCTGCTTTCTTTGCCATGATGCGATATTCCACAATAGATCGCACATCAACTTTCCGAAGGGTCATACTGATCATTTGCAAGAGGGACATGTGGGCATCTGACGTAACGGCCTTGATATAGAGCCATCCAAATTTAAAAAGGATAAATCCACATATACTTAGGAACAAAAAGAGCAAAACGGATAAAAATATCGAGATGCTTGCAGATATCATAAGAACTGGCAAATATTGCATATTCTTTTTCCTTAGTGTTAATTTAGATGCCTTGAATGCCTTGTTATACTATACCATAG
>JAPKHB010000692.1 GCA_026647295.1 Planctomycetota bacterium
CAGGGCACCGTCGGCGGGGAGAACAAGTCCGACCCGCGCGATGCCCGCACCATCGCCGACCAGGTTCGTACCCGGGCGGACTTGCGCGCGATTGAGCCGGCGACCGAGCTCGATCTCGAGATCAGGCTGCTCGTCGGCCGGCGACGCGATCTGGTTGACGCCCAGACCCAGCGTCTGGCGCGCCTGCACGACCTGCTCGTCGGCATCTTCCCGGGCCTGGAGCGCAGCCTCGACCTCACCACCAAGGGGCCGCTGCATCTGCTGACCAAGTTCGTGACGCCAGCCGAACTGCGCACCGCCGGCAAGAGGCGCCTCGTACGCCATCTGCAAGCCGCCGGCGGTCTGCCCAAGGTCGAAGACCTCGCCGAGCGTGTGCTCGCCGCCGCCGCCGAGCAGACCATCGCCGTCCCCGCCGAGCGCATGACTGCCCGTTTGATCCGCGAACTCGCCACAGAGGCGCTTGCCAGCCGAACCCGTATCATCGAACTCGACCGCGAGCTGGAGGCGATGCTCCAGCGCCACCCTGACGCGGCCCTCATCCGCAGCCTGCCCGGCATGGGGGCCGTGCTCACCGCCCAGTTCATCGCCGAGGCAGGCAACCTCTCCCGCTTCCGATCCGCCGACGCC
>JAPKHB010000693.1 GCA_026647295.1 Planctomycetota bacterium
CGGTGCGCAGGCGCCGCGCCATCTCACTGACGTTGCCGTCGGTCAAAGTAAAGAAGCGCGACAGCAGCTCGTATTCGAATTTCTCCAAACGGTCGCGCAAGGGAATGTCCGCCGTGGTATCCAGCAAAGCATAACCAAGATCGCCGGACGTTGCGGCGGGCACAGCCGGAAACGGAGAGGACGCGGCGGCGAGAGCAGGCAGGGCTTGCTGCACATGGCCGGCGGTGATGGCCGGCTCATCGTTCATGATCATCAAGCGCTCGATGATGTTGCGCAGCTCGCGCACGTTGCCCGGCCAGTGATGCCGCATCAACAGATCGGCGGCCGCGGGGGTCAAGGTTTTGGCGCGGCGGCCGTAGGCCGCGGCGAGCTGGCCGAGAAAATGCGCCGCCAGCAGCGGCAAATCCACCAGCCGGTCGCGCAGCGGCGGCACAGCGATCGGAATCACCGAGATGCGAAAATACAAATCCTCACGAAAACGGCCGGCGCTGATTTCCGCATCCAGGTTTTTGTTGGTGGCAGAGATGACGCGCACATCGAAGCGGATGGTTTGTGTGCCGCCCACGCGCATGAGTTCGTTTTGCTGCAACACCCGCAAAAGCTTGGCCTGGGTGTCGAGCGACATGT
>JAPKHB010000694.1 GCA_026647295.1 Planctomycetota bacterium
CTAGATCGTGTCGGCGCCCGTCGTGTTCCACACGAGCGTCACGACGTCGCCCGCCATCACCTGCTGCTGGGACGCGGCGAAGGCGATCACGACCGGTGGATCACCGGGGCCCGCGTCGAAGGCCTCACCGGTGTCGACGAGGCCCGCGTCCACGTCGACGTCGGCGGCGCGCGGCTCCGCGGACGGCATCGGTTGGCCCGGCGCGTCGCAGCGCACAACGCAGTTGCGGCCGGCGTGCTTGGCGACATAGAGCGCCTGGTCCGCCTGGTTGATCAGGTCGGCGACGCTGCACACGCCGGGGCTGTTCGAGGCCGCCACGCCGATCGACACCGTCGGGGCGAGTTGCGGAATCGACGCCACGCGCGCCCGCTCGGCCAAGCTCTGGCGTATGCGGCCGGCCAGGGCAAATGCGTCGTCCAGCGTCGTTTCCGGACAGATGACGGCGAACTCCTCGCCACCATAGCGGGCGAGCACGTCCTGGGGGCGCAGGTGCTGGCGCACGACCTTGGCGAGGTGTACCAGGGCGTCGTCGCCACCTTTGTGGCCGAGGCTGTCGTTGAGCTTCTTGAAGTGGTCGATGTCGAGCAGCGCGACGGCGAGCCGCGTGCCGCGACGCTGGGCGCGCGC
>JAPKHB010000695.1 GCA_026647295.1 Planctomycetota bacterium
GCAGAAAAAGTTCAAGCACCTGCGGGGAGGATTCCTCTTCATAAACCTGATAGCAGAAGCCCTCTGTGCTGCGACGCAGCAGGCGCAGGCCGAGAAAAATCCGCTCGCGGAATGCCGCTGCTGCCAGCCAGCCGCCGATTTCAGCCTCGGTGAGTTTGTGTGCGAAAGTGTGAAGCTCACCTGCACGCGGCGGCGCTGGCACCGCAGGCGGGAGAGTCAACAACTCTTGCCACGCCAGCGCAGTCTTGCCGGTGGCGCTCGCCTGTTCCGCGAGCTGCGCCTTGAGGAAATTCAACAGGCGGCAAATGCGAAACAGCGTCACCAGATCGCGGCGGGAGAATTCCGGCGTCTCCACCGGAAAACAGCTCGAGCGCTGCAGCGCCAATTCCGGGGAGGTGAGCAAACCCGCGGCGCGGCACTGTTCGTAGCTCGCGGTGCCGGGCGTGGCGTAGAACACGCTCGGCCCGATCAACACCGGCCGTTCCATGAGATGGATGATGGCCGTGATCATCTCCAGGATGGTCGCGCCCGGCAAGCCGAGAATGAGATAATTCACCTGGCGGAAGCCCAGTTCAGCACCACGGCCGACGATACGATCAAAATGAAAGGTGGCGCCGGGACGCTTG
>JAPKHB010000696.1 GCA_026647295.1 Planctomycetota bacterium
CGTCAATCCGCGCCGCGCTCCGCTCTGGCCATTGCGGCGAGCGCCCTGCTCGCGGCCGGCTGCGCCGAGCGGACGCAGGGCTCGGAGCCCGCCGCCCCGGCAAAGGCCGACACGCGCGAGGCGGCCGCGGCGCCGGCCGCGGGCGCGGGCACGGCCGCGGGCACGGGCGCGGACGCGGGCGCGGTCACGGTCGCGGGCGCGGTCACGGTCACGGGCGCGGTCACGGGCGCGGTCACGGGCGCGGACGCGGGCGCGGGCGCGGGCGCGGACGCGGGCGCGGGCGCTGACGCGGGCGCGGGCGCGGACGCGGGCGCGGCCGCCGCCGCGGCCTCAGCCGAGGTCGAAGATCCCGACGTCGGGCGGAGCGAACGCGCGAATGGGGATCTCGACGCCGCCGACGCCCCGGGACACGAAGACGATGGCGCCGTCCAGCTCGTGGACGCCGTGCGGGAAGCGGTGGGACCAGGGGCCGCCGGGGATGATCACGGGATAGCCGCCGGGGAGCGCGACCTGGCCGCCCCGCCTCGGCACCGAGTGCCCCGACGAGCGCGACGACGTGGCCGGAGCGCTCTCCTCGGGCCTCCGCGCCGAGGTCGCCCAGACGCTGGGCCGCACGATCCTGCTC
>JAPKHB010000697.1 GCA_026647295.1 Planctomycetota bacterium
GGCGAAGTGGCTCGAGGAGCACGGCGCCGGCGGCGAGGACTCGTTCCCGATCTGGATCGCGCCCGAGGGCAAGTACGCCGGCTTCCACCGCTGGGACAACGCGCGGGCCGAGGGCGCGGGCCTCACGTTCCGCAGCCTCGACGACACCGTGACGGGCATCCTCGACTGGTACCCCAGGGAGATCGAGCGACGCGTCCGCGTCACCAAGGAGCTGGTCGACGCCGCCGTCGCGAAGGGCGCCCCGCCGCCCAAGGGACCGCCGCCGGACCAGCTCCGCGCCGGTCCGTCGATGGCGCGCGAGCAGGAGCTGCTCGCGACGTGGCACGCGAGCAAGAAAGGCTGAGGCGGTCGCAGCGCGCCCTTCGACTCGGCCTCCGGCCTCGCTCAGGGCGAACGGGTCGGCGCCGTCGCCGCCTTGTCGGCCCGCGCCCTTCGACTCGCTGCGCTCGCTCAGGGCGAACGGGTCGGCGCCGTCGCCGCCTTGTCGGCCCGCGCCCTTCGACTCGCTGCGCTCGCTCAGGCCGCTTCCGGCCCGCCCGCCAAGAGCTTCTGCAGCTCGCCGGACTCGAGCAACCTCTCCAGGTCGCTGGCGCCGCCGACGAGAACGCCCTTCACGAACACCATC
>JAPKHB010000698.1 GCA_026647295.1 Planctomycetota bacterium
ACAGTTCGGGCGCTACCGCGACGGGCTCGCCGGTGGCGCTGCCGAGGCCTCGGCGCTGTATCTGGTGTGGGCGGGGGCGAACGACCTGCAGGACGTGCTGCGCCTCGCCCAGGTGAGCGGTACCGACGCGGCGGGTGCCCGTCTGGTCGAGGCGGTGGGGGACGTGGCCGGCGTGATCGGCGGGCTGGTCGGGCTGGGCGCGCGCCAGCTCATGGTGCCCACCGTGCCGGACATCGGCGCGATGCCGGTGGTGGCGGCCTTCGGCGAGCCGGCGCAGGAAGCAGCGCGCCAGTACAGCATGGCGTTCAACCAGGCGATCGACGGGGTCCTGCAATCCTTCGCCGGCGTGCCCGGGCTCGAGGTGCTGCGCTTCGACGCCTTCGGCCTCGAGCGCGTCCGGCTTGCGCCGGAGAACTGCGAGGACGCGCTGCTCGCCTCCGGCTCGATCCCGCTCGTGTGCGAGCCGGTGCGCGATCCGGCCGGCGCCGCGCGCGGCGACTACTGGGACGGCGGGCTGATCGACTACCACCTGCTGCTGCCGTATCACGCGCTCGCAGGTCTCGTGCTCTATCCGCACTTCGTTCCGTACGTTACGCCCGGCTGGCTCGACAAGTTCCTGCCC
>JAPKHB010000699.1 GCA_026647295.1 Planctomycetota bacterium
GCGCGGCTCGGGACCCGCGACACGCCCGGCCCCCTGCTCTTCACGCTGAGCGGCGACGTCACCCGCCCCGGCGTCTACGAGCTCCCCGCGGGCACGCCGCTCCGCCGCCTCCTCGACGAGGCGGCCGGCGGCCCGCGCCCCGGCCGCCGCTGGAAGGCCGCGCTCTCCGGCGTGTCCTCCGCGGTGATCCCCGCGGAGCGCCTCGACACGCCCGCCGATTTCGCCTCGCTGAAGCTCATCGGCGCCGGCCTGGGATCGGCGGGCTTCATCGCGCTCGAACGCGTGCCCGTGCAGTTGGCGCCCGAGGTCGAAGACACTGTCATTTCCGTGACCACCAATTGGGAGAACGCCTCGCCCCAGGAGGTCGAGCGCGAGATCGTCGAGAAGCAGGAAGAGCGCCTGCAGGGCATCGCCAATTTGAAGACCATCACCAGCACCAGTTCGCTGGGGCAGGCGCAGATCCGCCTCGAGTTCCACCAGGGCGCCGACAAGGACGCCGCACTGCGCGAGGTCAGCGACAAGCTGCGCCAGGTGCCCGACTACCCCGACGACGTCGACGAGCCCGTCGTCGAGGCCAGCGACCCGCAGAGCCGCGACTACATCGCCTGGGTCACCTTCTAC
>JAPKHB010000007.1 GCA_026647295.1 Planctomycetota bacterium
AAGCGGTCCTCGCCCCCCACGGACTGGGCGGCGCGGAAGATCGCCTCGGCGATCTTCGAGCGGTCGAAGGACACGCGGCGCCCGTCGCGCTTGCGCACGTGGGTGAGCGGCCTCACCGGCGGCCGGGCCCCTTCTTGCGCGCCGCGGGCGCCCGGGCCGGGCGGCCGGTGGCGCGGGCGCGTCCCGCCCGGCCCCGGCCCTGCACCATGTCCTTGAGCTCCTGCATGAACTCCGTGATGTCCTGGAAGTCGCGGTAGACGGAAGCGTAGCGCACGTAGGCGACCTGGTCGATGGCCTTGAGCTCCTCCATGACCAGTTCGCCGATGTAGGTCGAGGGCACCTCGGAGTCGTAGCGCTCCAGGACCTTGTTCTCGATCCGCTCGGTCACCTCCTCCAGGGCCTGGAGGGGGATCGGGCGCTTCTCGCAGGCCTTCATCAGGCCGAAGAGGATCTTGCGCCGCTCGAACGGCTCGCGGCTGTCGTCCTTCTTGACCACCCGCAGCGGGCTCTCCTCGATCCGCTCGTAGGTGGTGTAGCGCCGGTTGCAGGCCACGCATTCCCGCCGGCGCCGGATCGCAAAGCCGTCGTTGGACGCGCGGCTGTCGATCACCCGGTCGTCGTCCACCTTGCAGAACGGGCAGCGCACGGGCCGGCCTCCAGGGGCGCCCCCGCCCGGGGCCCGCGGGCGCGGCGGCCCGGGCGGGCCGCCACCGGGGTGGGAACCCGCGCACCCTACCCGCCCGCGGCCCCGCTGGCCAATCCCGCCCCGCGCCGCGTGCGGCGTGCGCCGCGGGCCAAGGCCCCGGGGCCCGGGCCGGTCGGCGCCGGCCCCCCCGTTGCGGGCGCGAGCCCCGGTGCGCCGGCTCCCCGCCCCGCGGTTCGCGGTTTTCCGTCCGGACGCGGGGACCGATCCGCAATAATCGTCACCCCCGCCGCCTGCACCCCTGCCCGGAGGCCCTTCGGCTTGTCGATCGCGATCCTGGCCGACATCCATGCGAACCTGGAGGCGCTCACGCGCGTGCTCGAGGACATGGAGAGCCGCGGCGTGCGGCGCATCGTGTGCCTCGGCGACATCCTGGGCTACGGGCCCAACCCGCGGGAGTGCCTCAAGCTGCTCTTCTCCTCCGAGGTGGCCATCCTGGGCAACCACGAGGAGGCGGTCATGTTCTACGGGGAGGACTTCAACCCCAAGGCCCGCGAGGCCCTGGAGTGGACCAAGGACCAGCTCAACTCGACGGCCCACGAGCGCACCGAGAACTACGACCTGTGGAACTTCCTGAGCACGATGCAGCAGGTCGTGGAGGACGGCGACGTGATGTACACGCACGGCTCGCCGCGAATCCCGACCCGCGAGTACGTCGTGCCGGCCGACAGCCGCAACCACGAGAAGATGGCCGGGATCTTCGAGCTCATCAAGCGCGTGTGCTTCATCGGGCACAGCCACATCCCGCACGTCTACACCAGCGACATGAAACACGCCTCGCCCGACGCCCTGGGCGGGGCGATCGACCTGCGCAAGCTCGGCGACCGGAAGATCCTGATCAACACCGGCAGCGTGGGCCAGCCCCGGGACGGGGATCCGCGCACGAGTTACGTGACCTTCGACGGCAACATCGTGCGCTTCCACCGGCTGGAGTACGACGTCCAGACCACGGTGGACAAGATCTACGCCGAGCCGCGCATCCCGAACTTCCTCGCCGACCGGCTGCTGGTCGGGCGGTAGGCCGCCGCCGCCCGGGCCGCCCCCGCGCCGGCCGGCGGGGCCCGGCCGAGCCGCCCCGGCCGCCCGCCGCCGGGCGCGCGCCCGCACCGGGGTTTGTCAGGGCCCCGCCTTCGGGGGGGCCTACACTCGCGCGATTCACCCCGCCGGAGGGCCCACCGCACCATGGAACGGCGCATGCTCCTCGCGGTCGTGCTGTCCTTCCTGGCGGTCACGGCCTACAGCCTGCTCACCCAGCGCGGGTGCGCGCGCCCGACCCGTCCCGCGGAGACCCCGCCGGCGACGCCCGAGGCCCCGGCCGGGCCCACCCCGGCCCCCGCCGGCGGCGCGGACACCCCCGCCGCGCCCGCGCCGGCGGCGCCGCCCGCGCCGCCGGGCCCCGGCGCCGCCGGCGCGCCGGTCCCGCTCGCCGGCCCGAGCCCGGAGGAACTGGCCGCCCACCCCCAGGCCGGCGCCGCGGCCACGCGCGCCGTGCTGGAGAGCGAGGAACTGCGCGTGGCCTTCACGAGCCTGGGCGGCGCCATCGAGAGCGTGCGGCTCAAGCACGCCCGCGAGGCGGGCAACGGGCGCGAACTCGACCTCGTGCTCCCGGCCGACCCCCAGATGCTGATGGGCCAGACGGACGACACGCACCTGCTGCCCACGGACGCGCCCGGGGGCCCGGAGCGGGTGAACGAGCCCGCCGGGCCGCAGCGGCTGCTCCACTGGACGCGGGACGAGGCGCGGGAGGCCGCAACGCCCGAGCCCGACGTGGTCTTCACGTTTGCGACGCCCGACGGCCTGCGCTACGGCAAGCGCTGGCAGCTGGCCGCGGGCGCCGGACGCTACGACCTCACGCTGGACCTGTGGGTCGAGGGCCCGGGCACGCCCCCCCGCGAGGGGGTCGAGGTCAAGCTCCTGGCCGCGAGCGGCCAGATCCGGGAGCACGTCGAGGGCGCGTTCGCCGCCCCCAGCGGCGTGATCCACCGCACCAGCGCCTCGCGCGACATCTCGGACCCGCAGCCCTACGGCACGGCGGTGGTGGACCTGGGCATCGAGGGGGTGTACCCGCCCCGGCTGCGCACCCTGGGTTCGCGCTCGGCCTACTTCATGGCCGTCCTCTTCCACCCGGCCGAGGCGGCCGAGGTGGACGTCGTGCGCTACTGGAGCACCGGCGAGCAGGGCAACCTGCGCCCGCGCTACGAGCGCGCGCTCAACGAGTGGTTCGTCGAGCACGAGCAACGCGACCTGCGCACCGACGCCCGCCTTCGGCAGCGGATCACCGAGGCCGTGGCGCAGCTCACGCACGCGTGGGCCGTGCTGCGCCTGCCGGTGAAGGGGCCCGAGGCCGGCGTCCGCCTCGGCTTCTACGTGGGCCCGGTCGACCGGGCCACGCTGCGCGCCGCCGACGCCTACGAGGAACTGCGCCCGGTCCTCACCTACCCGAACGCGGCGGACTGGGTCGGCGACATCCTGCTCTGGATCTACGACTTCTGGCGCAACCTGTGGGGCAGCGCGGGGGTGGCCATCATCCTGATGACGCTCGTGGTGCGCGGGGGGCTGATGCCCCTCTCGGTGCGCAACCAGTTGAGCATGCGCGCCTACGGCCGGAAGATCTCGCGCCTCAAGCCCAAGGTGAAGGCCCTGCAGGAGAAGTTCGGCTCCAACCCGCGCCGTCTGCGCGAGGAGCAGATGAAGCTGTACCGCGAGCACGGCGTCGGCTTCCCCAGCGGCTGCCTGATGATGCTGATCCAGATCCCGATCTTCTTCGCGCTCTTCTCCTGCCTGCGCATGGAGTACACGATCCGCGGCGCGTCGTTCCTCTGGATCGACGACCTCTCCGGGCCCGACAAGTTGATCGAGTTCGGCACCCGCCTGGACCTGGGCCTGCTCTACGTGGAGAGCCTGAACATCCTGCCCCTGCTGATGGTCGCGCTCTCGATCTGGCACATGCGCCAGATGCCGCCGCCCGCCGACGACCAGCAGGCCCAGCAGCAGAAGATGATGAAGTGGCTGCCGATCATCTTCGCGGTGATCCTGTACAACTACACGGCCGCGCTCTCGCTCTACATGGTCCTGTCCTCGGCGGTGGCGATCCTGGAGAGCCGGATCGTGAAGTTGCGCGACGCCGCCGCCCAGGCGGTCCCCGCCGTCCCGGCCGACGCCACCCCGTAGCGCCCGGAATCGACGCGAGGGGCGAAACCCGGTGGGCGCCTGCGTCGAGGTCGGGGCATGGACGACCCCCGCCGCCCGGACCCCGCCCTTCCCGCCCGCCTTGCGCCCCCGCCGGCCCCCCGGCCCGGCCCCCGCCCGCGCCCGCGTTCGCGCGCGGGGGCCCCGCCGCCGGAGTGCCCGCGCGAACGCCTGCTCGCCCAGGGCCCCGACGCCCTCTCCACGGCCGACCTGCTCGAGGTGCTGCTCGCCCCGGCCGGGGCCAGGGGCCGCGGGCTCGGCCTGCTGGACGGCGAGGGGGCGCTCCGGCGTCTGGCCCGCTCCAGCGTGCGCGAACTGGAGAGCCGCCACGGGCTGGGCCGGGGCGTGGCCCTGCGCCTCGGGGCCGCGCTCGCGCTCGCCCGGCGCCTCACCGGGGAACGCCTGCCCCGGGGCCGCCTGCTGCGGGCCAGCGCCGAGATCTTCGAGCACTTCCACGAACGCCTGCGCGGCCTGCGCAAGGAGCGCTTCCTCACCGTGCTGCTCGACGGCAAGAACCGGGTCATCCGCGAGGACCTCGTGAGCGAGGGCATCCTCACCGCCAGCCTGGTCCATCCGCGGGAGGTGTTCGCGCCCGCGATCCGCGAGAGCGCCGGCGGCGTCGTCCTGGTGCACAACCACCCCAGCGGCGACCCCGAACCCAGCCCCGAGGACCTCGAGGTGACCCGGCGGCTTTGCGCCGTCGGCGAACTGGTCGGCATCCGGGTGCTCGACCACGTCGTCATCGGCGACGGCGCCTACGTCTCCTTCCTGGAACGCGGCCTGATGCCGTCATAGCCCACCCGCAGACGAGCCGCGCCCGACACGGATCCCCCGTTCGCCCCCGTCGCCTGGGCTACGGCGGATCGTTGAGCCTGTTGAAGTCGAAGTAGTCCGCTTCCAGCACCGCGTGCCGCGGACGATACCCCGATAGGCTCGGGTCCAGACCCGATAGCACCATCGCGACCAGGGCATGGCGCTCCCCCCGTTCCTCCGGGTCCCCGATCTGACGGATCCGCCAGGCCAGGCGGCGACGGTCGGCGTGGGGAACCAGGGCTGCCAGCGTCGCCCGGTCCATCGGCCCATCGAGCCAGGCAGCCACAAGGCCCTGCAACCGGTCGTGGAGTTCCAGGTCCGCGTACAGGGCGAGCGTCTCGCCCAGCGCCGAACGCACGGCCCGGAGCCGCGGCTCGATCGCATCAAGCCACTCTTCGGCTGCTCCACGGCCGGCGGTCCGACCCCGCGCGCGGATCAACTCCACGACTACCAGGGCCCAGCGGCGCTCCAGCGGCGACGTCGCTCCCTCGCGCCTCGGACTCCGCCCACCACGCCCTGTTCCTGCGTTGGAGTCGTGCAGCCCCCGATCGAACAGCCAGGCGCGAGCCTCCTCCAGGCGACCCGCATGCAGGTAAGCCTCGGCAGCCTCCAGCGCATCGACGCGGTTCGGCACGTGCTCCAGGACCTTCTGCTCCCGCTCCCGATCGCCCCGCCGAATCGCCTCGGCGAACAGGACGCTCCAACCGTGCCGCGGATCCGATTCCCGGCGCAGCGCCTCCTCCGCTTCGTCCAAGCGCCCCGCGCGCGCCGCAAGAATGGCCCGAATGAGCGACGGGGCCCGATCCAGGGGACTATCCGGCGCACCCCGGCGCGTCGGACGCTCGTCGACCCGCATCAACTCCGGCCAGTACGCCAGTTCCCGCTCGCCAATGCCCTGGCGCTCCAGTTCGGCCCGCCACGTGCCCTCCCGCCGTCGGTTCGCCAGGCTTCGTTCGCGGGACTCCCGCCACTCCTCCACGCCGGCCAACTTGCGTTGATTCTGCCGGTCCCAGATCTTCCGGTCGCGCTCCGAGCCTTGCCGGCGGTCGTCGAGGATCTCGGCCCTACGCCGCGCATGCTCTGCGGCCAGTAGCGCATCCGCGCCGTCGAGGTTCCTCCACTTGAGCGTCACGCGGAAGACGGCCTCGAAGTCCCCGATTCCCTGGAGCGTCTTGGCCTCTTCGAACGCGGGCGCCACGGCGTGCAACCGCTGCAGCACGGGCCGTCGCGCGTTGAGATCGAACATCCCCTCTACTGATTCGACGGCGTGGCGATACACGTCGCGGGCGGCGGGCGCGTTCCCGTCCACCGCGAGTCGCAGCGCGAGGAGGCGCGCCGCCTCCGCGTGCTCCACCGGATCGCCGAGCGCATCCAGCCGGGCGCGGGCGAGATCGGATCTTCCGCTTCGCATCCACAGCCAACAGCACGTCGCCAATGTGCTGCGCCGCTCCCAGATCCCTGGGGGCATGCCAGCGTAGGCCTCGGCGGCGCGTTCAATCCACCATCCCGGCTGCTCGATGCCCCGAAGGGTTCCCTTGTCGCTGACAAATCGCAGTTCGGCGTCGAGCGGGGACAAGCGCTCTCTGACGTCCTCCTCGTGCCACTTCAACGCGTCGGCGTCAAGGTAGGCCCGAAGCAGGTCGACCCGGCGCGCAAGGGGAGTACGAGGACTCTCGACTCCCTCGATCAGCCTCGCGAAGGTCTCATCGTCCTCGGCGCGCGCCAACCCCAGGACGACCTCAAGTTGGGCCTTCGCCTCCTCTGCATGCCATGAGGCGTCCGTGCGGGCAAGGTACGACCGCAAGGCGGAGGCCCGCGACTTGAGGGGCAGCCGCTCGTCTTGGGCTAGGGTCCGCGCCGCACCGAACGCCTCGTCGTCAGACGCGCGTGCCGCCCGCTCCAGGTCCGCGCGAACGGACACCGCCTCCACATGGAACGGCCGCGGCGTGCCGGCGAGGTATTCCTCAACCACTGCGATGCGCTCGCGGAAGCTGCGCGAGGCATCCTGTGACCGGGCCCTCATGGCCTCGAACGCCGGCCTGGCGCGCTGGCGAAGCTCAGCGAGGACCTCTGCGATCGCCGTCCGGTGCCGCGCGATCTCGGCCGCCTCCTCGAAGCGCTTCGCTGCGGTCCAGGCAAGATCCTCGCCCCCCGCTTCGACCTGCGCTCGGATCTCCGACAGCACGTGGTCCCCGATGCGCTCGCCCACCGGGCCCGCGTAGGCCACGCGAATGGAACTCGCCCACACGGCAAGGGCCGGCTTGTTCGCGGGCAGGGCGGGCACCGTTCCCGGGTCCTCCTGGTGCGCCGAATCAGCAGCCATTCTGGCCAATTGGTTGATGATCTCGTCGGCCGCTCCGAACGGCTGGCTCCGCTCGACGGTCACCTCCAGCCACACCGGCGTGTAGCGGTCTTGCTGCGACGGGGCCAGATTCAGCAGTTCCCGCGCGCGATCCATGGACACCCGCTCCAGGGAAACAGAGTGGAGCGTCACGACCATCGGGAAAACCATGGCCAACGCGGCGGCAGATGGCTGTGGGCTTGCGAGCACGAGCACCCCGCCGGGATGGTCGTAGTAGTACCCCGCCCCGCTGATCGGCGGATTGAAGTTGCCCCACGCAAGTGCGGCGGCGTGGAGGGTCAAATCGGCGTCGGCATCGTCGGATGGAGGCACCTGGACGTCCGCAAGGAGGGCCGGGATGCGCAGGCGCTTCCCGGCGAGCGGACGCTGCGCAAGCCAGTTCACCGCGCGGGCCCTCTCGAGCGGACCCCAGCCGGTCGCGCCGGCGGCACGCAGGTCGTCGGGGTACTGGAAGACGTCCGCGACGGTGAGCGCCCGCGGGCGCGCCGGAGCCTCCTCCCCGAGTGTCAGCGTGCCGGGCCCGAGAAGCGACGCTGCGGCAAGAGCAAGGACCAGGACTCGGGCAGAGATGCGCCACATGTGAGAACTCCGGGGGGAGACCGGGAAACAGTAGAACCCCCCGCCTTTCCCGTCCAGGGGGTCGGCCGGGCCCGGGTCCCCCGCCTCGCCCGAGTCTGGCGCGCTCCCCCCGCGTCCCCTCGAGCATCCGGACAGCCCCTAGGCCCCTAGCGCCGCCGTCGCCAGGATCGAGAGGATGGCGAGAGCCGGGGCCAGGATGGCCAAGCGCGCGCTGGCCGCACCTTGGATCGTCGCCACCGCGGCGAGGGGCAGCGCCGCGCCGAGCAGCAGGCCACCCAGGCCAACGAGCTCTGGCCACGCCTCGAAACGGCCCACGGCGAGCGCGGGAAGCGCCGCTACGACCAGCGCGCACGCCAAGCGCCCGCGCCTGGCCTGGAGCCGAAGTAGGCCGACGGCCATTGCCCGGGCCTTGTACCGGGTCGCCCAGGTCCCACACGTCGCGGACCTCCGTAGCGCGGCCTCGAGGCGGTGGAGTCCTTCCCGCGGGCGCGTCGCGTCGATCGCCACCAACTGGTCCGGCGCCCGGTAGCGTTCGGGGAGCAGTCCTTCCAAGGCATCCAGTGGGGGCGGCTGCGACCCGCGGCACAGACGCACGAGACGCTCCGGGGGCAGGTAGCGCGGGATCAGCCCCAGCTCGAAGCGCAGTGGGGCGGTCATCTCGGTTACGTCGACCACGACGACGTCCGCGACCCTCAGCAACGCGCCCACCGCCTCTTGCCACTGGGTCTCCTGGCAGCGCACGATGACGAGACCTCCGGACAGACCCCGCCCCAGGGCGATGTCTGCCGCCATGCGCAAGATGCTGGCTCGGAGGGCGGACCACCGGGACAGCCCGACGTAGCCCATGCGCCGCACCATCAACCAGAGGAATCCGAGCAGCAAGGCGATGCCCAGGCCTGTGCTCCCATGGTCCCAGGCGGTCCGCGCCCGCGTGTCGATCCCCAACCTTCGCGCCACGGCGCCCGAGAACACGCCCGCCGCCACGATCGCCAGGCTGGCCAACAGGGCCATGCCGACAAGTCGCCACGGACTGGCCAATGCGAGGGCGTGCGTCCGGCGAAACACCGAATCCTGCAACGTGACAGGGACCCCGATCCCGGCGCACGCGCGATGCAACGTCCGATCCACGCGCAGTTCTCGGTACTGGGGGCGATGGAACTTGCGAAGCCAGAGCACGAGGCGCCGGCCCCGCCGAAGTTTGCCCGTCAACCAAGTCATCCCGAGCAGGGGAAGAATCGCGGCCAAGACCCCAAGTTGCCACCCGGCGACGACCGCAACCGGAACCAGAAGCCAGCGTGCCAGAGGCCAGGACGAGGATCGGGTCCTGGGCACGGTCCGCATCCGGGCGTCGTGCCGAGCCCTCATTCCTCCCGCCCGGGTGAGGGCCCCGGCGGTCCCCGTTGCCAAGTCCCAGCCCCACCAGAGGAGCAGGCCTCCCAAGGAGCAGGTCTGGAAGAGGGCGGAACGCCAAAGGCCAAGGCTCCAGCGGTGTCCGCCCCAAGGCCCTGCGAACCACAGGAGGACCAGGGTGCGGGCGCGCGCGCCGGGCGATGCCGACTGCAGGGCCCGGTAGAACCCCATGCCTAGCGCCCGAGGCGCGCCGCCCACCGGGCGTAGAGGGCCGACTCGGACGCGCCCCAGGCGGTCTGGGCGGCGGCCTCGGCGTCGGGGCGCTCCGCGAAGGCGAGGAGGAAGGCGGTGAGGCGGCCACCCCCGCCGTGCTCCTCGTGCAGCCAGCCGAGGAAGGCGAGCCCCTGGGCGTAGTAGAGCTGGGCGACTCCCGGGTCGGAGATCGCGAGCGAACGCATCGAACGCAGTTCCTCCAGCGAGAGCAGCCGGCCGCGGGCGAGCGCGGCGGCGAGGCGCTCCTCGGTCTCCCGGGCCGCCCGCGGCGCGCCGTCGCCGTGCTCCATCCACTGGGCGATGGCCTCGTGCCACCAGGAGGGCAGCCCCGGCGCGCGTTCGTACAGCAGGTGGTGGGTGTACTCGTGGGCGAGCACGCGACGGGCGGTCTCGCGGTGGCGCTCCAGGTTGCGCATCGGCACCCGCAGCACGCCCGCGCCGTACACCGCCCCCACCCAGGAGTGCGCGCCGGTCACGGCCCGGAACTCCTCGTCCGGGTAGAGCACCACGCGGGCCGGCGTGCGGGGCGTGAGGCCGAGTTCGGCGGTCACCCGCGCGTAGGCGTCCTCGAGCAGCGTGAGCGCCAGCCCCACCGCCTGGGGCGGCAGGTCCGGGTCGTAGCGCGCCTCGAAGTGGCCCGTGCTGTGGGCGAGGTAGCGGGCCTCGGCGCGCGCGCGGCGCCCGAGCACCGTCACGCGGCGGCCCAACGCGTCGTCGTCCACGCCGCGCTCGAGCACCTCGCCGAGCGCCGCCGCGGCTTCCTCCAGCCGGCCCGCCCGCTCCAGCGTGTCGCCCAGCAGCCGCCAGGCGTCCACGTGGTCGGGGTCCAGGCGCAGCGCGTCGCGGGCCTCGCGCTCCGCCGCGCCCAGTCCGCCCAGCAGCAGCAGGGCGCGGGCCCGGCCCAGCCGGTAGGCCAGGCGTTCGGGGTGGAGTTCGAGCGCCTGCTCGTAGCCCGCGCGGGCCGCCGGGGCCGCTTCGCGCGCGAGCGCCTCGGCCCCCCGCGTGGCCCAGGCGAGCGCCGCGTTGCGCCGGGCGTTGCGGCTGTCGGGCAGCAGGGCCAGGGCGTCCGTCGTGAGTTCGAGGGCCTCCGCCGTGCGGGCGGCCGCGAGGGCCCCGGCGGCCCGGGCCGTGAGCGCGCGGGCCCGCGCCAGGGCCTCGGGCGTGGGCTCCCGGCCGAGCGCCGCGGGCGCTCCGAGCCCCGCCGCGCAAAGCAGGGCGAGGGCGGCACGGCGGCGACGGCAGACCACGGCGCGCATCCCCCCGTGCTACCCCGCGGGGCAGGGGTAGTGCGGCCTACCGGGCGGGCCGGCCCCTGGACGGGCTAGTTGCCCGGCGTCGGGGTCTCGGGCGCGCCCTCCGTCGGCAGGTCCTTGCCGTGGAAGATCTCGGCCAGGCGCCGCGCGACCTTGTTGGGCGCCTGCTGCTTGGCGATCGTGCTCGTGATCATGACCGCCGTGCCGGTGGCCAGCACGCTGATGAACAGCACGATGGTGGCCCAGGCCGGGGAGCGGGGCTCCGTGAACACCACCCGCTGGCGCGGGGCCGCCGCGCGACCGCCGCCGCGCGCGGGACGGGAGGCGGCGATGTCCTCCACCTCCTCGTCGGTGCCCAGGCCCGCGTCCTCGGTGAAGTCGATGGGCTCGGTGGACATGCCCACGTCGCCCTGGTCGATGAACGTGTCCTGGCTGCTGATCTCGGCGGTGCGCATGCCGCCCTGGCGCAGATCCGGCTCGGAGAGCAGGTCGTCGCTCAAGGTGTCCTTGGCCCCGACGTTCACCGTGGGCTGGCTGTCGTCGTCCAGGCTGATCTCGGTGAGCGAGGTCTCGGAGGTCTGGCCGCTGCGGCCCGTGCGCCCGGCCAGGCTGTCGATCTCCGAGCGCTTGAACTTCATCTGGCCTCCCTCGCGGAAGGCCCGGATCTCGCCCTCGGAGACGAGGCGCTTGAGCCGGTTCTCGTCCACGTTCAGCTGCCGGAGGACCTCGTCGAAACTGTAGAACTCGCCGCTCTTGCTCTTTGCCACGGTGTGCTCCGTCAGGGGAAGGGGGCCGGCACGCCGGGGCGGGCCCGGCGCATGGGCCTCCCAGCATCGCAGATCGGACGCCCCGGTTCAAGCATCCGGCCGCCGGTCCCCCCGGGCTTCCCCGGGCTCCCCCGGGCTCCCCCGGCGGGGCCGCCCCGGTGCGGACGGCCGCGGGCCGGACCGCCGGGGCTAGTCGCCCCCGAGGCCGCCCTGGATCTCGACCTTCTTGTCGGGCAGGGGCTTGGGGCCCTTGGAGGCGTCCTTGGCGAAGGCCGCCTCGAAGGCGTCCTTCAACTGGCCCCGGGTGCGCTGGCTCAAGTCCCGGTAGCCCTCGAGCCGCAGGTCGTAGTCGAAGTGCCGGGCCGCCAGGAGGCGCAAGCCGCCCTTGTCCCGAGGGTCCAGGGGGTCGCTGCCCTGGATGATGCCCTTGTACTGGTAGACCAGGAGCCGCCGCTCCACGGTGTCGAAGTAGTACACCGCGCTCTCGCCGCCCCCGATCGAGGCTGCCAGCGCGATGGCCCGGCCGTTGGAGTCCGACGTGCCCCCCCCCTGGGGGGGGATGCTCCCGCGGGGCTCGAAGCCGGGATTGAGCGGGTTGACCGTGGGCCCGGGCGAGGTCGGGGTGGCAGGGCCCTGCCCTCCCAGCGGGGGCGGGTCCTCGGCCGTGGCGCTGCGCAGACCCAGGGCCGGGGCCCAGAGCCCGGGGGCCAGAATGAAGAGCAGGGTGGCGACCCAGCCCCCGGCGAGGAAGCCGATCCAGAGCGTGGCGCGTTGCGACATGGGAGTGCTCCAACGGGACCGCAGGCCGCCCGGAGGCGGCCTTCGGCCCCCCAGGAGTACGGCGGCAATCTCACCGTTGCGTCACCCGGCCGGGCCGCCCCGCCGGATCACGCCGCCGGGTCCTCCGGGGGGGTGGGCGCCGCGTCAGGGCCGGGCTCCTCGGAGTCTTCCGGGCCCCCCTCGGTCCGGCCGCGGGGCAGGTCCCCCGGGAGCCAGACCTCGAAGGTCGTCCCCGCGCCCGGGCGGCTCTCCAATTCGATGCGCCCCCCGTGGTTGGTCACGATGTTGTGGACCACGGCCAGGCCCATCCCCGAACCCTCGCCCTCGGCCTTGGTCGTGAAGAACATGTCGAAGCAGTGGGCCTGGGCCTCGGCGGACATGCCCGTGCCGTTGTCGGCGACCGCGAGCCGGACCTCCTCGCCCACCGCCTCGACCGCGACCTCGATGCGGCCGTCGGTCCGATCTTCGGGGATGGCGTCGGCGGCGTTGAGCAGGAGGTTGAGCGCCACCTGCTGGAGTTCGTGGGCGTCGCCGAAGACGATGGCAAGGCCGGGCGGCGCGAGCCGGGCCTCGACGCTCACGCCCCGGCGGTCCAGGCGGTGCTCGGCGAGCCCGAGGCTCTTGGCCACCACCTCGGCCAGGTCCACCGGGCGCGGGGCCACGCGCCGGGGCGTGAAGGAGAGGAACTTCTTCACCGTCTGCTCGATGCGCCCGAGGCCGTCCTCGACGAGGCCCAGGTAGACCTCTGTCGTCGGCGCGTCCAGGTCCCCGCGCCGCAGCGCGCGCACGGCGTTCTTCATGCCCCCCAGCGGGTTGTTGATCTCGTGGGCGAGCCCCGAGGCGAGCTTGCCCGTCGCCGCCAGGCGCTGCGCGATGGCCAGGTGCTGCTCGGCCTTCTTGCTGCGGGTGAGCGCGGAGAGCACCCGGGCCTCCAGGTGCCCCTGGTATTCGGCGATCTCGCGGGCCATGTGCTCGAGCGCGGCCAGCGTGCGCCCGATCTCGTCGGCGGGCCGGGGCCCCGCGTCCTCCAGGCGGTAGTCGCCCTGCGCGATGCGGTCCGCGGTGCGGGCGAGGCGGTCGAGCGGCGCGACCACCATGCGCTGGATGAGCAGAAAGGCCGCCACGCCCACGACCACGATCCCGGCCACGAGCACCCAGTACACCGTGCGCACGCCGCGGCGCGGGTTGTGCAACTCGACCACGAAGGCGTGGTGGCGCGAGCCCGCGCCGGACTCGGGCGCGTGGACCGCGAGGTAGTCGTCCCGGAGCTGGAAGGCGGGGAGTTGGGTGCGGGCGGGCCCGAGCCGCCGGTCGAGGCTCTCGCGCAGGCCGGGGTCCTCGACGTCGGGCTTGAGGGCGGGGTCGTCCAGGCGGCGCACGAAGCTCTTGACGGTCCAGTACTCGGGCACGGCGAACTCGTCGCGCTCGCTGGCGTCGCGCACCACCCAGGCGGCCCCCACCCGGCCGCCCTCCTGTTCGGCCAGGAGGATGCGCGCCGCGTCGCGCGCGTCGGGCTGGCTGTGCACCGCGTGCAGGATGCGGTCCACGGCCCCGTGGGGCGTGCCCGCCTCGCCGAGGAGGTAGAGCCCGAGGGCGATCAGCAGGATCGCGCCGTTGAGCGCGAGGATCACCGCGACGAGCTTGGTCTTGAGCGACATGGACGGCCGGCCAGCCTACCCGGCGCCCCGCACGGGGCCGGTGCCGCCAAGCCCCCCGCCGCGGGGGGCCGGGCCGTACAGTGCGCCCGTGGCCCCCCACCCCCCCGCCCCGGACTCCCATCGCCCGGCTCCGGACGCCGCGGGCGCGGCGCCGGACGGGCGCGCCGTGGCGCGTGCGGTGGCCGAGGCCGCCCGCGAGGAACAGGGCGGGGGGCGCTCGCTGGCCGCGGGCATCTTCCTGGGCCGGCTGTGGCCCGCGGCGGTGTTCCCCTTCCCCGAGCAGGACCCCGCCGACCGCGCCCGGGCCGAGCCGGTGCTGGAGGCGATCGAGCGCGCGCTGCGCGAGCACCTGGACCCGGAGGAGGCCGAGCGCGCGCGCACCCTGCCCGACGCCGCGCTCAAGGCCCTCTTCGAGGCCGGGGCCTTCCGGCTCAAGATCCCCGAGGCCTACGGGGGTCTGGGCTTCGGGCAGGTGAACTACTGCCGGGCGGTCGCGATGGTGGCCTCCTGGTGCAACAGCGCCGCGATCTGGATGAGCGGCCACCAGAGCATCGGCTTGAGCACGCCCCTGCGCCTGTTCGGGACCCCGGCCCAGAAGGCCGCCTACCTGCCGCGGCTCGCGGGCGGGGCGCTGTCGGCCTTCGCGCTCACCGAGCCCGAGGCCGGCAGCGACCCGGCGCGGCTGCGCACCCGGGCCGACCCCGCCCCGGACGGCTCCGGCTGGATCCTCAACGGCGAAAAGCTCTGGTGCACGAACGGGCCCGTGGCGGACCTGATCGTGGTGATGGCGCTGACCCCGCCGCCGCCGGGCGCCCCGCCCGGCCGCCCGCGGATCTCGGCCTTCATCGTGGAGACCGCGTGGGAGGGCTGCTCGACCGGGCACCGCTGCGACTTTGCGGGCTACGGCGCCATCCACAGCGGACTCCTGCGCTTTCGCGACGTACGGGTCCCGGCCGGGAACCTGCTCTGGGAGGAGGGGCAGGGCTTGAAGCTCGCCCTGATCACGCTCAACACCGGCCGCCTCACGCTGCCGGCCACGAACACGGCCGTGGCCCGCCAGTGCCTGGGCATCGTGCGCCAGTGGTGCGCCCGGCGCGTGCAGTGGGGCGCGCCCATCGGCGCCCACGAGGCGGTGGGCGCGCAGGTGGGCTGGATGGCGGCGCAGGTGTTCGCCATGGAGGCGATCACCGACTACGCGGCCGGGCTGGTGGACCGCGGCGGGGCGGACGTGCGCCTCGAGGCGGCCATCGCCAAGCTGTTCTGCTCGGAGGCCGTGTTCGAGGTCGCCGACCGCACGCTGCAGTTGCGCGGCGGGCGCGGCTACGAGACGGCCGCGAGCCTGCGCGCCCGGGGCGAGGAGCCCTGGCCGGTGGAGCGCCTGTGGCGCGAGGCCCGGCTCAACCGCATCGTGGAGGGCACGAGCGAGATCCTGCGGCTCTTCCTCGCCCGCGAGGCCCTCGACCCGCACTTGCGCCGCGCGGGGGCGCTGCTCGACCCGCGCGCCCCGCGCCGGGCGCGGCTGTGGGCGGGGCTCCGGCTCGCCGTGACCTACCCGCTGTGGTACCTGCGGCGCTGGATCCCCGACTGGCGCACGCCGGCCGGGCTGCCCCGGGGACTTCGGCGCCGGTGGCGGGCGCTCGAGCGCGGCACGCGGCGGCTCGCCCGGCAGGTGCTCTACGGCATGGTCCGCTTCGGCCCCGGGCTCGAACACCGCCAGATGCTGCTCGGGCGGCTCGTCGACGAGGGCGTGGACCTCACGGTGATGGCCGCGGTCCTCGTGCGCGCGGCCTCGCGCGGCTACCCCGCCAGCGCGCGCCTGGCCGACCTCTTCTGCCGCACGGCGCTCGCCCGCAGCCGGGCGCGGCGCCGGACGCCGGTGGCGCTCGACCGGGCCGCGCTCGCGCTCGGGCGCGAGGTGCTCGCCGGCGCGCACCTCGACCTGGAGGCGGGGATCCTCGCGCCGGCTATCGCGCCGGCGGCGGATCCGTCCCCGGGGCGTTGACGAGCCGGAGGCTCACCTCCAGCGCCTGGGGCCCGCCGGCGCTTTCGCCGCAGGCGCGCAGCACGAGGTCCAGCGTCCGGTCGCGCGCAAAGCGCACGGTCCACTCGAGTTGCGCCTCGGGGCCCGGCGCGTCGGTGCGCCCAAGGCCCCGCTCCAGGGTGGCCCCCTCGGGGAGCACCAGGTCCACGAAGCACGCGCTCGCCCCCACGGCGGGCACGAAGCGGGCCACGACGCGGGCCTCGTCCGGGGCGGGCCGCTCGACCACCTCGGCCGTGAGCTGGCCGAGCAGCGGATTGGGCTTGGCGGCGACCGGGCGGTCGACGACCGGCGGTCCGGCCGGGGGCGGCGGGCCGCCGCAGGAAGCGAGGAGGAGCAGCAGGCCGGCCGCCCAGCGCCGGACGGGGCGGGCCGAGCGCACGGGCGAAGGGGCGCGGCGCATCGCTTTCACTCCTGGACCACGGTGAGGACGTAGTCGGCCTTGTTGCCGCTCCCGCCGCAGTTGGCCTCGACGCGGATGAACCAGGTGCCCGCCGCCAGCGTGATCGGCCCGATCTGCTCGTCGGTCGCCCCGGAGTTGGTGCTCGCCGCGAAGGCCTGGAAGACCTGGGCGTTGGTCGTGAGGAACAGGTCCAGGTTGTCGCCGCTGCCGGCGACGGGCTGGATGTCCAGGTCGATGCGCACCGTGGTGGCCTGGGGAAGGACGAGGTGGTACCAGGCCGAGGAGGTGAGGCCGCGGCAGGGGTCCTTGACCGAGAGGTTGGGCGGGTTGGCCGGCAGCGAGTCCACCTGGCCGAGGGCCACGTCCCCCAGCCCGATCGCGGTCGGCCACACGTCGGCGCCGGCGAGCGGGTAGCTCACGCCCTGGTTCTCCGGCGGGCCGGCCAGGAACGCGGCGAGTTGCCCGGCGGTGAGGGTCGCCGACAGCGCCACGAGCCGGTCCAGGAAGAGGCCGAGGTAGACGCCGTCGGCGGCCGGGTCGAAGGTCAGCGTGGCGGCCAGCAGCTCGGAGAGCGGCAGCGCGATGCCGTCGCCGTCGGTGTCGGTCGGGCCCGCGCCGCCGTCGCCCAGGTCCCAGACGATCTCCGCGACGGTCAGTTCGCCCCCGATCCCCGGGGGGTCGGGCGTCACGACGTTCTCGGCGCTGAAGCCGAAGGACGGCGAACTCGAGTTCGTGGTGAAGGTGTCGCGGTACAGCGGCGTGCCCAGCAGCAGGCAGCCGAATCCGGTCGCCTGGCCCTCGCTCCAGGCGAAGTTGGGTTCGATGGGCGCGCCGGCGTGCGAGCCGCCGCGGGACTGGGAGAACGAGATCGCCTCCTCGACGAAGTGGCAGAACTCGTGGGCGATCACGGCGTCGTCGAAGTAGTCGGTGTCGCTGTTGTCCAGGTTGCCGGCGGCCCCGCCCAGCAGCGCGATCGCCCAGGCGCCGGGCCGGAAGAAGCTCGTGCTGCCCAGCGCCGCGTTGTTCCCCAGGCGCGTGTACACGTGCACCGCGGGCAGGGCGAGGCCCGTGGCGAGGCGTACGCCCTCCCAGCAGGTGACCATCACGTCCAGCGCCCCGAACCCGATGCTCGGCCGGGTGGTGGGGTGCCCGGGGTTGTAGGGCACCGTGAAGCCCACCACCCCGTCGCCGTCGGCCACGTGGGTGCCCCCCACGTGGGCGTACACGTTCGCGTCGCTGTGCGAGTTGGAGAACGGGGGGTCGGCCTCGTGGGCGGTCAGGTCGCGCAGGGGATCCTGGCCCGTCTTGGCGTAGGCGACCACCTCCAGCACGGTGGAGGCGGGCGGCGTGACCACGCTGGAGTAGGCGCCGGCGGCGTCGGTCGAGGTGATGCCGTAGCAGGGCCCGCCGCCCTGCTGGCGGATCTCCACGTCCACGAAGCGCGCGGGCCGGGACTCGAGCGCGGGCCCGAGGCCGACCGGGGAGAGCACCAGCCGCTGGTACTGGATCACCCCGCTGATCGTGATCGGCGGCCCGCCCGCCCCGGCGCAGCCGCTCCCGATGGGCGGGGGGGAGCCGCCGCCGCCCCCGCCCCCGCCGCAGGCGCCCAGCGCAAGGGCCAGGGCGGCGAGGAGCGCCGTGCGCCGGGCCACGCGGGCGGGGAGAGGCAGCGGTCCGGGGCGAAGGCATAGGCGCATGGACGGCGGGGGAGTCCTTCGAGCCCGGGGGAGCCTCGCGGCGGCCGGCGGCCGCCCGGGAAGCAGCCTACACCTGTCCGCCCGCCCCGCCAGGGGTGGGGTCCGTCCGGCCGGTGCGGCCCCCGGCTACACCCGCGACTCCATCGACTGGATCAGGGTGAGGAGGGGCAGGAAGAGCCCGAGCACGATCAGGAAGACCGCGCCGCCCAGGAACACGATCAGGATGGGCTCGATGATCGAGACCAGGCTGCCGACCGAGACGTCGACCTCCTCGTCGTAGTTGT
Source organism: Planctomycetota bacterium (assembly GCA_026647295.1). Taxonomy (GTDB): domain Bacteria; phylum Planctomycetota; class PLA2; order PLA2; family JAEUHO01; genus JAPKHB01. The sequence goes on from JAPKHB010000007.1 coordinate 18,150, forward strand.
CGGCGACGCGGATGAGCATCTTGTCGAGTTCGCCCGTCTCCTCGCCCACGTCCACCATGTTCACGACGATGTCGTCCACGATGCCGCTCGCGCCGAGCGGCTCGGCGATGGTCCCGCCCTCGGAGATGGACTCGCGCACCTTGATCAGCGCGTTCTCCATCACCGAGTTGCCGGCGGTGTGCTGGCAGATGTCCAGCGCCTCCAGGATCGGCACGCCCGAGGCGATGAGCGTCCCGAAGGTGCGGGCGAAGCGCGCCACCACGATGCGCTGGACCAGGGGGCCGACGATGGGCAGGCCCAGCTTGAGCCGGTCGAAGAAGCGCCGCCCGACGGCCGTGCCGGCGAACCCGCGGATGCCGGCGTACAGCACCACGATCACCAGCACGAGCACGTACCAGCTCTCGACCAGGAAGGCGGAGAAGTCCTGGAGCATCTGGGTGAGGGCGGGCTTTTCGACCTGGAGTTGCGTGAACACCGTCTCGAACTTCGGCACCACGAAGATCATGATCAGCATGAGGATGGCCATGGTCACCGTGAACACGACCGCGGGGTAGATCATCGCCCCCTGGATGCGCTTCTTGAGCCGCGCCGTCTTCTCCATGAACCCGGCCAGGCGAGCCAGGATCACGTCGAGCACGCCGCCCGCCTCGCCCGCCTTGACCATGTTGGTGTACAGGCCGTCGAAGACCCCGGGGTGCTTGGCGAGGGCCTCGCTCAAGGGGGCCCCGGACTCGACCTCCTCGGTCACCTCCCCCAGCACGGCCTTGAAGGGCCCGCGCTCCATCTGGCCCTCGAGGATCTTCAGGCTGCGCACGATGGGCAGGCCGGCGTCCTGGAGGGTGGAGAGCTGGGTCGTGAATTGGGTCAGCGCGCGGCCGGAGACCCGGACGCGCCGGCCCGACCGCCGGGCCGGCGCCGGCCCGGCGGTCGGGCGGGGGCCGCCCCGCGCGGCGGACTTGCCACCAGAGGGAACCTTGGGCATGGCGGGGACTCCTCACGCGGGCGGCCGGCGCGGGCCGGCCCCCCCATCATAGGTTCGTGGTCTCGCGGATGACTTCCTCTACGGTGGTGATCCCGGACAGGATCGCCAGCAGGCCGGACTCGCGCAGCGTGCGCATGCCCTCGCGCCGGGCCTGGTCGTTGAGCGTGTCGGCCGAGGCCCCGTCCAGGATCATCCGGCGCAGGCTCTCGGTCATCCGGATCATCTCGAAGATGGCCGTGCGGCCGCGGTAGCCGCTGCCGTTGCAGGCCCGGCAGCCCCGGCCGTAGGCGAAGAGCTTGTCCCCGATGGCCTCGGGCGTGAGGTCGAGCTCCATGAGCACCTCGGGGGAGGGCTTGTAGGTCACCTTGCAGCCGTTGCACACCGTGCGCACCAGGCGCTGGGCGATGATCCCCTCCACGGTGGCCGAGATGAGGAAGGCCTCGATGCCCAGGTCGAGCAGGCGGGTGACCGCCTGCGCGGCGTTGTTCGTGTGCACGGTCGAGAACACCACGTGGCCGGTGAGCGAGGCCTCGACGGCGATCTGGGCCGTCTCCAGGTCGCGGATCTCGCCCACCAGGATCATGTCCGGGTCCTGGCGCAGGATCGCGCGCAGGCAGTTGGAGTAGGTGACGCCGATCTCCTCGTTCACCTGGATCTGCATGATCCCCTGGAGTTCGTACTCGACCGGGTCCTCGGTGGTGATGATCTTGATGCCGACGTCGTTGGCGAAGTTCAGCGCGGAGTACAGCGTGGTGGTCTTGCCCGAGCCCGTGGGCCCCGTCACCAGGACGATCCCGTGCGGCAGCTTGATCAGGTGCCGCATCAACTCCATCTCCGGCTCGCCGAGCCCGATGCGCTCCAGGTCGAGCGAGACGACCGACCGGTCCAGCACGCGGATCACGCACGACTCGCCGAACATCGTCGGCAGCGTGCTCACGCGCAGGTCCACCGGGCGGCCGCCGATCGCGATCTCGATGCGCCCGTCCTGGGGCAGCCGCGTCTCCGCGATGTCGAGGCCGCTCATCACCTTGACGCGGCTGATCAGGGGGAGCGAGAGGTGCGGCGGCGGGGCCTCCAGCTCGTACAGGGCCCCGTCGACGCGGTAGCGGATCTTGAAGTCGTTCTCGAACGGCTCCATGTGGATGTCGGAGGCGCGGTCGCGGATGGCCTGGAAGAGGATGTACTGGAGCAACTTGATGACCGGCGGCGAGTTGGCCATCGCCTCCTGGTCCTCCAGGTCCACGTTCCCGCCCCGCCCCGCCGCGGGGCGCGGGGCGCTGGCCGCCGCGGCGGCCACGAAGTCGCGCATCGAGTCGCCCTTGTCCCCGTAGTGCTTCTCGACCAGCGGGTCGATCTGCGCCTGGGGCGCGAGCACGCCCTCGACCTCGCAGCCGGTCATGAAGCGCAGGTCCTCGAGCACGGCCATGTTGCCGGGGTTGGAGAACGCCACGACCAGGCGGTTGCCCTCGCGGCGGATGGGCATGAGGTTGAACATCCGGGCCGTGTTGGCGTCCACCGACTCGACCAGCTCGGGCGTGAAGGCCACCCCCGACAGGTCCACCATCTCCATCCCGGCCTGGCGGGCCAGGGCCTGGGCGAGCGTGGCCTCGTCCAGGTGGCCGAGGGTGACCAGGATCTGCCCGATCTGCCCGCCCTTCTCGCGCTGGACGGTCAGGGCCTCCTGGATCATGCCCTCGTGCACCGCCTTCATCTCCTTGAGCACCTGGCCCAGGAGCTTCTTGGTGCGCGTGTAGCGGTAGGACTGCTGGCCCGTCGCCACGCCTATTCGCCTCCGGGTTCGTCCATGCCGAGGCGCTCGCGCATCGCACGGGGGATCTGGCTCTTGACCATGGCCTGCTCCTTGCTGATCGTGCCCTTGGTGGCCAGCTCGAAGAGGTGGTCGTCCAGCAGCCACATGCCGCGGTTGCGGCCCGTCTGGATGGCGCTGGGGATCTTGAAGGTCTCGTTCTTGCGGATGTGGTTCTCGATGCCCGAGGTCATCACCATCACCTCGAAGCCCGCCACCATGCCGGTGCCGTCGGCCCGGGGCATCAGCACCTGCGAGATCACGCCCACCAGGGAGACGGAGAGCTGGACGCGCACCATCTCCTGCTGGTCGGGCGGGAACTGGTCGATGATGCGGTCCACGGTGCGCGCCGAGCCCGTCGTGTGCAGGGTGCCGAGCACGAGGTGGCCGGTCTCGGCGGCGGTGATGGCGGTCGCGATGGTCTCCAGGTCGCGCATCTCGCCCACCAGGATCACGTCCGGGTCCTCGCGCAACGCACGGCGGATCGCCTCGGCGAAGCTCGGGACGTCCACGCCCACCTCGCGCTGGTTCACCAGGCACGAGCGGTGCGGGTGGTAGTACTCGATCGGGTCCTCGATCGTGATGATGTGGTGCTCGCGGTTGCGGTTGATGTAGTCGATCATCGTGGCGAGCGTGGTGGTCTTGCCCGAGCCCGTGGGCCCGGTGACCAGCAGGAGGCCGCGCGGCCGGTCGAGGAGTTCCACGACCTGCTCGCTCAAGCCCAGTTGATCGAAGGTCAGGATCTTGTTCGGGATCAGCCGGCAGACCATGGCGTGGCGGCCGCGCTGCTTGAACACCGCCACGCGGAAGCGCGCGAGCTCCTGGTGGGCGAAGGCGAAGTCGGCGCTGCCGACCCGCTCGAACTCCTCGGCCTTGGCCGGGGGGATGATCTCGTAGATCAGCCCGCGGGCCTCCTCGTCGGTGAGCGGCGGGTGCTTGATGTCGCGCAGGCGCCCCTTGAGCCGTAGGCAGGGCGCGCGCCCGACCGTGATGTGCAGGTCGCTGGCCCCGGTCTGGACCATGGTGTCGAAGAGCCGGTGGATGTCCTGGGGAACGATGGGCATGGCGGAGTGTCGCTCTCTGCTGGAGATGAAAACCTCGTTACCGGCGTCCGGAACTTCCGTTTACAGGCCGGGGCGGGGGGCTCACGCGGCCCCCCCCTGGGCCCCGAACACGGCCCCGGCCACCCGCAGGACCTCCTCGATGGTCGTGGTCCCGGCCAGCACCTTGCGCAGTCCGTCCTCGCGCAGCGAGCGCAGCCCGCCGCTGATCCGGGCCTGCTCGCGGATCTCGCTGGTCGAGGCCCGGCGGTAGGTGAGTTCCCGCACCTGGGCGTCCATGGAGAAGAGTTCGAAGATGCCCACGCGCCCCTTGTAGCCCTCGAAGCGGCACTCCCGGCAGCCCACGGACCGGTACAGCGTGCCGGCGGCCACGTCGCCCTCCTTCAGGCCCACGGCGGCGAGCAGGTGGGCCGGCGGCCGGTAGGGCTGGCGGCAGGTCAGGCACAGCTTGCGCACCAGGCGCTGGGCCATGACGGCGGTGATGGCGGTCGACACGAGGAAGGGCTGGACCCCCATGTCGATGAGGCGCGTGAGCGCCGAGGGGGCGTCGTTGGTGTGCAGCGTCGAGAACACCAGGTGCCCGGTGAGCGACGCCTGGATCGCGATCTCGGCCGTCTCCGCGTCGCGGATCTCGCCCACCAGGATGATGTTCGGGGCCTGGCGGAGCATGGCGCGCAGGATGCGGGCGAAGGTGAGGCCGATGCCGTGGCGCACCTCGGCCTGGTTGATGCCCGCCAGGTAGTACTCGACCGGGTTCTCGGCCGTGATGATCTTCACGTTTGGCCGGTTGAGCAGCTTGAGCGCGGCGTACAGCGTGGTGGTCTTGCCCGAGCCGGTGGGCCCGGTGACCAGGAAGATCCCGTTCGGGCGCTTGATGATCCGGTCGAAGCGCTCGCGGTCCGCGCCCACGAACCCGAGTTGGTCCAGGTCCACCAGGCCCTGCTGGCGGTCCAGGATGCGCATCACGATCGACTCGCCGTTGGTCGTGGGGATGAGGGAGACGCGCAGGTCGATCGGCCGGCCGAGGAGCGACACGCCGATGCGGCCGTCCTGCGGCTTGCGGTGCTCGGCGATGTCCATCCGGGCCATCACCTTGAGGCGGGTGACGACCGGCCCGGCCAACTCGCGGGCCAGCGAGTGGGCCTCGTAGCAGACCCCGTCCACCCGGTAGCGCACCCGGACCCGGTCGGGCATCGGCTCGACGTGGATGTCCGAGGCCCGCTGGGCCAGGGCCTGCTCCATCAACTCGTGGGCCAGGCGGATGACCGGGGCGTCCTCGTCCTCGGCCTCCTCCTCGAAGCCCCGCCGCCGCGCGACGGCCGCGTCCACCTTCTGCCCGAGCCCGTAGGCCTCGGCCCGGATGTTGTTGATCGCCGTCGGCTGGGTCAGGGCGAAGCTCACGTCCCGGTTGAGCAGGAAGCGCAGGTCGTCGGCCGTGAACGTGACCATCGGGTCGTCGGTGGCCAGCAGGAGCTTGCCGTCGTGCACCTTGACCGGAACCACGCCGAAGTCCTGGACCACGTTGCGGGGGACGAGGTCCGCCACGTTCTTGGGGATGCGGGCCCGGGACAGGTCCACGAAGGGCAGGCGGAACTGGCGGCACAGGGCCTTGGTGAGCTGCACCTCGTCGATGAAGCCCAGGTCCAGCATCGCCTTGCCGATCCGGGTGCCCGGCATGCGCTTCTGGTGCTCGAGGGCCTCGGCGAGCTTGCGTTCGTCGATGGCTCCCAGTTCGATGAGGACCTGGCCCAGCGGCTTGTGCGTGGCGGACATGGCGACGGGAGGGGCTCCGGGGCCAGCGGGGGCCGGAGGGGTGGCGGAGGGGGGCGGAGGCCGGCGGGGTCCGGGCAGGCCGCGGGCGCCCCGCGACCGGGAAGGACGCGGGGGTATAGCACACGGCGGGCCACCGGCGCCATGCCGGCGTGCGGCGGCAGCCGATGACGCGCACGTGACCCCCACCCGCCCCGGGGCGCGCCGGCGGGCGTGGCCGGGGCCGCCTCGGCGCCCGGCGGCGGGTGCGCCCGTGCTAGGTTGCTGCCCGGCGGCCCGCCGGCCCGGCGGCGCCGCGGGAGGGACCCCCATGCACCGCAACCGTCCCCGCCGTCTGGGCCGGCGTCCGGCCTCCTGGGCCCTCGGCCTGCTGTGCGCGGCCCTGGGCGCCTGCGCCACCCCCACGGAGTCGCGCCGGCTCGGCCTGGACCGCAGCACCCCCGAGCGGACCTACGAGTACTTCAAGGAGGCGGTGCGCAACAACCAGCACGCCGCCGAGTGGGCCGTGTTCAGCCCCAACTTCAAGCGCCTGATGAACCAGAGCGTCGGGCGCAACGTGGACCTGGGCGACTACATCACCGCCCGCAACACGCTGGCCAGCAACAGCCAGGCGGACATGCAACTCCTGCTCAACAGCCGCCTGGAGGGGGTCGAGTTCCAGGGCGACGGCCTGGCCTTCGTGACGCTCGCGGCGGGCAACACCCGGATCCGGCCCCGGATGGTGCGCCTCAACCGCTGGGAACTGAAGGTGAAGGGGGATCCCCAGCCCTACTCGGACTTCGTCGCCGACCTCGCCCAGGCCGTGCGCATCGACCCCGACGGCTCGATCTCGGTGCTGATCCGGCCCCCCCAGAGCACGGCCAACCTGCTGCGCACCTTCCGCCCGGACCAGATCGAGAGCTTCCGGGTCGAGGGCGAGTGGTACGTGGACGACTTCGGCGGCCTGGACCAGGTCGTGGGCGCCGAGCCGACGCCCGCGCCCGGCCCGGCGCCCGGCCCGGCCCCCCCGCCCGGTCCGGCCCCGGGCGCGCTGCCCCCGCCGCCGCTTCCGCCTTCGGGCCCGCCGCCCGCGCCCCCGGCCGGAGCCTGGGGCTCGCCGGACGGGTAGCGGGACCGGCGACCGGACCGATCGCAGGCTGGCCTTGCGCCACCACCCCCCGCGGGGGTACGGCGCGGGGTCGGCCCGGGGTACGGTTCCCCTCCCCCTCGGAGGGAACCGATGCCCCGCACCCCCACCGCCCGAGCCGCGGCCGCCCGGACGGCCGCCGCGCGCATCGCCTGGCACTTCGGCCCCGGGTACGCCGACGGTTCGGCCCGGCTGAAGGACCTGCTCGGGGGCAAGGGCGCCAACCTGGCCGAGATGTGCCGGATCGGGCTGCCCGTGCCCCCCGGCTTCACCCTGGGGACCCCCCAGTGCCAGCGCTACTACGCCGCCGGGCGGCGCCTGCCCGCGGACGTGGCGGCGGCCGTGCGCCGGGGCGTCGCGCGGCTGGAGAAGGAGACCGGGCGGGGCTTCGGGGACCCGCGCCGCCCCCTGCTCGTCTCGGTGCGCAGCGGCGCCGCCCAGTCGATGCCCGGGATGATGGACACGGTCCTCAACCTCGGCCTCAACCCCGCGGCCGTGGAGGGGCTCGCCGCGGCGACCGGGAACCGGCGCTTTGCGCTGGACGCCCGCCGGCGCTTCATCCAGATGTTCTCCAACGTGGTCGAGGGGCTCGAACTCAAGCGCTTCGAGCAGGTGCTGCACGCGGAGACCCAGCGGGCGGGGGCCGACGGGGACGGGGCGCTGGGGGCCGAGGCGCTCGAGCGCGTCGTCGAACGCTACCTCGCGCTCCACCAGGAACTCACCGGGCGCCCGTTCCCGGAGGACCCCTACGAGCAACTCCTCAAGAGCGTGGCCGCCGTGTTCGGCTCGTGGATGGGCAACCGCGCCCAGGAGTACCGCCGCATCCACAAGGTCGAGGGCCTGCTCGGCACCGCCGTCAACGTGCAGGCGATGGTGTTCGGCAACCTGGGGCCGACCTCGGGCACCGGCGTGTGCTTCACCCGCGACCCCTCCACCGGCGAGGACGTGTTCTACGGCGAGTACCTGATGAACGCGCAGGGCGAGGACGTGGTGGCCGGCATCCGCACGCCGCGGGACCTCAAGGGCCTCGCGGCGGAGTTGCCCGCGGCCTACCGCGAGCTCGAGCGCGTGCGCCGCCTCCTCGAGCGGCACTACCGGGACATGCAGGACATCGAGTTCACGATCGAGGAGGGCCGCCTGTACATCCTGCAGACCCGCGCGGGCAAGCGCACGGCCAAGGCCGCCGTGCGCATCGCGGTCGAAATGGCCGAGCGGCGCCTGCTCACGCGCGCGCAGGCCGTCGCCCGGATCCGCCCGGGCGACCTCGACCGGCTGCTGCACCCCCAGTTCGACCCAAAGGCGCCGCGGCGCGTGATCGCCACCGGCCTGCCCGCGAGCCCGGGGGCGGTGAGCGGCCGGGTGGTGTTCCGGGCCGAGGACGCCAAGGCCTGGGCGGCGCGCGGCGAGAAGGTGATCCTCGCGCGCAGCGAGACCAGCCCGGAGGACGTGGGCGGGATGCACGCCGCGGAGGGGATCCTCACCTCCACCGGCGGCATGACCTCGCACGCCGCGGTGGTGGCCCGCGGCATGGGCCGCTGCTGCGTCGTGGGAGCCGGCGCCGTGCGCATCGACGAGGACACGCTTCGCCTGCGGGTGGACGGCCTCACCGTGGCCGAAGGCGACCTCCTTTCGCTCGACGGGACCAGCGGCGAGGTGATCCTCGGCCCGGTGGCCACGGTGCCGGCCGCCCCGGGGCGCACCTTCCACACCCTGCTGGGCTGGGCCGACCGCCTGCGCCGGCTCGCGGTGCGGGCCAACGCCGACCTGCCCCAGGACGCGCGCATCGCGCGCGAGTTCGGCGCCGAGGGCATCGGCCTGTGCCGCACCGAGCACATGTTCTTCGGCGCGGAGCGCATCACCGCGATGCGCGAGATGATCCTCGCCGAGGCGGAGGCCGACCGGCGCAAGGCCCTCAAGAAGCTGCTCCCCTTCCAGCGCTCGGACTTCAAGGGCATCTTCCGGGCCATGGACGGGCTGCCGGTCACCGTGCGCCTGCTCGACCCGCCGCTGCACGAGTTCCTGCCGCACGACGAGGCGGCGGTCCAGGCGGTCGCCGACTCGCTCGGGATCCCGGCGGCCGTGGTCGCCGACCGCGCCGAGCGCCTGCGCGAGATGAACCCCATGCTGGGGCACCGCGGTTGCCGGCTCGGGATCACCTACCCCGAGATCTACGAGATGCAGGTGCAGGCGATCTTCGAGGCCGCCGCCGCGCTCGCCAAGGCCGGCCGGGACCCGCGCCCGGAGGTCATGATCCCGCTGGTGGGCACGACGCAGGAGTACGTGTTCCTGCGCGACCGGCTCGCCGCCGTGGCCCGGGCCGTGATGGCGAAGAAGGGCGTCCAAGTGCCTTGCACGTTCGGCACCATGATCGAGGTGCCCCGCGCGGCGCTCCGGGCCGACGCGATCGGCGCCGAGGCCGAGTTCTTCTCCTTCGGGACCAACGACCTCACCCAGATGACCTTCGGCTTCAGCCGCGACGACGTCGGCTCGTTCCTCCCCGCCTACGTGGAGCGCAAGATCCTTCCGGAGGACCCCTTCCAGTCGCTCGACCTGCGCGGCGTGGGCGAGTTGATCCGCTGGGGCACGGAGCGCGGCCGCGGGGCCCGGCCCGGGCTCAAGGTCGGCATCTGCGGCGAACACGGGGGCGACCCGCGCAGCATCGCCTTCTGTCACGAGGTGGGCCTGGACTACGTGTCCTGCTCGCCCTTCCGCGTGCCCATCGCCCGGCTGGCCGCGGCCCAGGCGGCCCTTTCGGCCAAGGCCGGCAGGCCCCCGAAGGCTGGCGGGCCCCCAAAGGCCGGTAGGGCCCGCACGGCGAACCGGTCCGCCCGGCGCTAGACCGGGACGTCCAGGGCCTCCAGGACCCCGGCCACGACCCGTTCGGCCTCCGCGCCCCCGGCCTCCGCGTCCACGCCGCTCGTGAGCAGCCGGTGGGCCAGGACCGGCCCGGCCAGGGCCTTCACGTCGTCGGGCGTGACGAAGTCGCGCCCCTGCAGCAGCGCGTGGGCCTGGGAGGCGCGCGTGAGCGCGAGGCTCGCCCGCGGGCTCGCCCCCAGCGTGAGCCCCTTGTGCTCGCGGGTCCCGCGCACGATCGCCAGGGCGTAGTCCAGCACCGCGTCCTTGAGCGCGACGCGGCGGGCGGCGGCCTGGAGGGCGAGCACCTCGGGCGCGCCCAGCACCGGCTCGAGGGCCTCGAGGGGGTGCTGCTCCTGCTGGGCCCGCACGATGCGCCGCTCGTCCTCGAGGCTCGGGTAGCCGATGCGCACGCGGAGCAGGAAGCGGTCGAGCTGGCTCTCGGGCAGGGGGTAGGTGCCCTCGAACTCGTACGGGTTCTGGGTGGCGATCACGAAGAAGGGGCGCGGCAGGGGGTGGGTCTCGCGGTCCACGGACACCTGGCCGTCGTTCATGGCCTCCAGCAGCGCGCTCTGGGCCCGGGGCGTCGCCCGGTTGATCTCGTCGGCCAGCAGCACCTGCGTGAAGACGGGGCCGGGCTTGTAGTGGAACGCCCCCGTCGCGGGGTCGTAGATCGACACGCCCACGATGTCGCCGGGGAGCAGGTCGGGGGTGAACTGCACCCGGCGGAACTCGGCGTCGATGGCCCGCGCGAGGGCCCGCGCCAGGACGGTCTTGCCCACGCCCGGCACGTCCTCGAGCAGCACGTGCCCGCCGGCCAGCAGGCCGGTGACGACGAGCCGCACGACCTCCGGGCGGCCCACGAACACCCGCTGCACCTGGCGCACCAGTTGGGCGCCGGCGGCGGAGGGGGCCTGGTCCATCAGCGCTTGGAGAACTGGAAGCGGGCCCGCGCGCCGCGCTGGCCGTACTTCTTGCGCTCCTTGACGCGCGCGTCGCGCGTGAGGTAGCCCTGCT
>JAPKHB010000070.1 GCA_026647295.1 Planctomycetota bacterium
GAGGAGGCGCGCGCCGAGCGCCTGATGGAGGCGGGTGCGACGCTCGCCGACCCGGCGCGCATCGAGCGCGACCTGATGGCGCTCATCGAGCCCGGGGCCTGGATCGACGTCGCCCACCGGCTGATCCACCACGGGCGGGCGGTATGCGCGGCGCGCCGCCCGCGCTGCGCCCAGTGCCCGGTTCGGGACCTCTGCCCCTCGGCCGAGGCCGCGCCGGCGGGGCGCGCCGGCTGACCCGCCGGCGGCGGGCCCCGGGTCGCACCGCGCGCCGCACCGTGGATTCTTCCGCCCCTCGGGCGCACCCGTTCCAAGATGGGCCGGGCCATGGCCGTGCGCTTCGCCCCCGTCACCGCTGCCTTCGTCGCGCGTCTGCGCGAGCGCCTCGGCGAAGAGGCCGTGCGGGCCGACGAGGCCGAGTTGCTGCGCTACGGGCGCGACGAGACCGAAGACCTCCAGTACCGCGCCGAGGTGGTGGTGCGGCCGCGCACGGCGGCGGAGGTGGCCGCGGTGCTCGCCCTGGCCTACGCAGCGGACGTGCCCGTCACACCCCGCGGCGCGGGCACCGGGCTCTCCGGGGGCGCCCTGCCGGTGTACGGGGGCGTGGTCCTTTCGCTCGAGCGGATGAACCGCATCCTGGAGGTCGACGAGGACAACCTGATGTGCCGCGTGGAGCCCGGGGTCGTCACCGCGGCGCTGCAGGAGGAGGTCCTGCGCCGGGGGCTGTACTACCCGCCCGACCCGGCGAGCAGCGGCTCCTGCCAGATCGGGGGCAACCTGGCCGAGAACGCGGGCGGTCCGCACTGCGTGAAGTACGGCCTCACGAAGGACTACGTGCTGGCGCTCGAGGCCGTGCGCGCCGACGGGCGCCCCTTCCGCACGGGCGGCAAGCTGCGCAAGGACGTGGCCGGCTACAACCTCACGCAACTCCTGGTGGGCAGCGAGGGGACCCTCGCGGTGGTGACCGAGGCGACGCTGCGGCTGATCCCGGCCCCCCAGGCCCGGCGCGTGCTGCTGGCCGCGTTCGACGACCTGGACACGGCCGCGCGCGGCATCACCGCCGTGTACCGCAGCCGCGTCACGCCGGCCGCGCTCGAGATCGTCGAGCGCGCCGCGCTCGCCGCGGCCGCCGAGCACCTCGGGCGGCCCGTGCCCCACGGCGACGCCGAGGCCCAGATCCTGCTCGAACTGGACGGCATGGACGAGGCGCAGGTCGAACGCGACCTGGAGCGCGTGGGCGAGGTGCTGATGGCCGCCGGCGCGCGCGACGCGCTGCTGGCCGACACCCCGGCCAAGGAGCGCGAGCTGTGGGCCGTGCGCCGCTGCCTGGGCGAGGCCGTGAAGAAGCAGGCCGCCTACGTCGAGTGCGACACGGCCGTGCCGCCGGCCCGCGTGCCCGACCTCCTGCGGGGCGTCCGCGAGGTGGCCCGGCGCTTTGGCATCCGCCAGGTGTCCTACGGGCACGCCGGCGACGGCAACATCCACGTCAACGTGCTCACCGACAGCCCCGACCGCGAGGAGCGCGAACGGCGCCTGGGGCCCGCCGTGGAGGCGATCTTCCGGGTGGCCGTCGGCCTGGGCGGGACCATCACCGGCGAGCACGGCGTGGGGTGCGCGCAGGCCCGCTACCTCAAGCTCTGCCGCGACCCGGTGGCGATCGAGACGATGCGCGCGATCAAGGACGCCCTGGATCCCAAGGGACTGCTCAACCCGGGCAAGGTCCTCGAGGCCCGGGTCCCGCCCCCGCTTGCCGCGCGCGGCGCCCCGCGCACGCTCGTGCCGTGATCCCGCCGCTGCCCGCGACCTACCTGCGCCACCTGGTCGCGCCCGGCCGCCGGGGCGACGTGGCCGGCGCGCACGCCGCCGGCGAGGTGGGCAGCATGGTCGGCGGCCTCGGGGTGCGCATCACGCTGCGCTACGCCCAGGACTCCGGCCGCGGCGCCGTGATCGAGGCGGCGGCCGGCCGGACCTTCGGCAGCGTCGCGGCCGTGCCCCCCGTTTCGTGGCTCACCGGCGTGCTGATCGGACAGACCTGGGACGACGCCACGCGCCACAGCGCCGAGGGCGTGATCGGGGCCTTGAGCGACGGCGCCGGCCCGGACGTCCTGCCCGAGGCCGTGCGCCGCGGGGCGGTGTTCGCGGTGAAGGCGCTGCGCCGGGCGCTGGGCATCGCCCAGCACGGCCAGCCCGCCGACTGCACCGGGCCGGGGATCCTGGTCTGCCGGTGCATCGGCGTCGGCGACCGCACGATCCGCGCGGCCATCGCCGGGGGCGCGGGCTCGCCCGAGGCGATCGCCGACGCCTGCGGCGCGGGGACCGGCTGCCGCTCGTGCCGCCCCGACCTCCTGGTCCTGCTGCACGAGCAGCAGGCCCCGGCCGCCAACGGGCCGGCCCCGGCGGGCCGGGACCCCGTGGAGCAGGTCGCGCTCGCCTGCGGCCGGCCCCTGCTCGCGGCCCAGGGGATCGCGCTGCTCGGGGCGCGGCGGGAGGGCGAGGGCCTCGCGGTGCGCCTGGGCCCGCCCGAGCCGGGGGCCTGCATCTCCGTCCCCGGGGCGCTCGCGCTCCTGCGCCACCTCCTGCGCGAGACCCTCGGCCACCCCCCCGCGCTCTGGGCCGAGAACGGCCCCGCGTGACGCGGCGGTGACGCCCGGCGCGCGGGCGGGCGGGGCCGCGGCACCGGCGCCGAAAGCCCCCCCTCATCGGCGCCCCCCCGCCGACCGATTGCTTCCTAGGACAGGGAGGCCCGGGGTCGCGTCGGCCCCGGGCGGCACGGCAGGGAGGGACAAGACCCCATGGCGACCCGCATCCTCTTCACGGTGGAGGAGAGCAACCAGGTGCTGCCGCTCGTGCGCAGCATCGTCAAGGACGTCGTGGAGGACTTCCGCCGCCTGCGCGCCGCCGGGCGCGAGCGCCGCGCGCTGGAGGTGGAAGGCCCGCCGCGCGGCGGGGCCCGGCGCCTGGAGGACTTGCAGGAGGAGGTCGGGCTGGTCTCGGGTCGCATCGAAGGCTACCTGCGCGAGTTGAGCGACCTGGGCCTCGAGGTGCGCGACCTGGAGTTGGGCCTCGTGGACTTCCCCACGCTCCTGGACGGCGAGCCGGCCTATCTGTCCTGGCGCCTGGGCGAGCCCGCCGTGGCCTGGTGGCATCCGGCCGACAAGGGCTTCACCGACCGCGCGCCCGTCCCCGTGCCGCGGGTGCCCACCCGCTGACCGATGGCCTCGATCTTCTCGCGCATCGTCGCCGGCGAACTCCCCGCGCACCGGGTGTACGAGGACGCCGCGCATCTGGCGTTCCTCGACATCCGGCCGATCCAGCCGGGCCACACGCTGGTGATCCCCAAGCGCGAGGTCGCCTACCTCTTCGCCCTCGCCCCCCACGAGCAGGCCGCGCTCTGGGACGTCGTCCGGCGCGTCGAGGCCGGCGTGCGCGCGGCCACCGGAGCCCCGCGCGTGGTGGTGATGGTCGTGGGCTGGGAGGTGCCGCACGTCCACGTGCACCTCATCCCGACCTTCCGGCTCGCCGACTTCCCCGTCCCGCCGCACGGCGCGCTCACCGGCGCCGAGGACCTCGCCGCCCGCATCGCCGCCGGCGTCGCGCCCTGATCCCGGCGCGCCGCCGCGCGGGCCCCGGTCAGCGCCGCCGCACGAACTCGAGGAACTCGCCCCGGGTCTTGGCGTCGCTGCGGAAGCGCCCGAGCATGCACGACGTGACCGTGCTGCTGTTCTGCTTGCTCACCCCGCGCATCATCATGCACAGGTGCTGCGCCTCCACGACGACGCCCACGCCCCGGGGGGCGAGCGCGGCCTCGATCGCGCCCGCGATCTGGAGCGTGAGCGTCTCCTGCACCTGGAGGCGGCGCGCGAACACGTCCACGACGCGCGCCAACTTGCTCAAACCCACGATCCGCGTGCCCGGCAGGTAGGCGACGTGGGCCCGGCCGAAGAAGGGCAGGAGGTGGTGCTCGCACAGGCTGTAGAGCTCGATGTCCTTCACGACCACCATCTCGTCGGTCGGCGCCTCGAACACCGCGCCGCGCAGCAACTCGACGGCGTCCTGCCCGTAGCCGTCGGTGAGGGCGAGGAGGCTGCGCGCCACGCGCTCCGGCGTGCGGGTGAGGCCCTCGCGCCCGGGGTCCTCCCCGAGCGCGGCCAGGATCCGGCGCACGTTCTCGGCAAGGCCCGGGACCTTCGGCTCGCGGTCGGGGGAGAGGGGGTCGGGCATGGGCGGGGACGGTACCACCCCGCGGCGGCGGGGCCCCTTGGGTGGCCGGGGGGACGCCCGTAGAGTCGGCCCCGATGAACGGCACCGTCAAGGGCCAGGTCGAGTTGCTCTTCGGCGCCCGTGTGGGCCGGGCGCCCCAGGGCGTCGAGTGGGCCCCCGGCCGCCTCGTCCTGCTCGGCGAACACCTCGACCACCAGGGCGGGCGGGTGATCGCGCTGCCGCTCGCCGAGGGCGTCGCCTGCGCCTGGGCCGTGCGCCCGGACTCGCGCGTCGTGCTGTGGGCGATGAACGAGCGCGCCAAGGACCATTTCGTGCCCGGGGAGGCGGTGCGTTCGGGGCGGCCCTGGGCCGACCTCGCCCGCGGGGCGGTCGCCCAGGCCGCCGCGGGCGGCCGGCGGCTGCCGGGCCTGGACCTGATGGTGTTCGCAGACCTTCCCGCCGAGCAGGGACTCGGCTCCTCCGCGGCCTACCTCGTCGCGCTCCTTCGGGCCGTCTTCGCCGCGGTGGGCGTGTACCGCTCGCGCTTCGAACTGGCGGAGGACGTGCCGGCGATCGAGGCCGCCGTCCGCGGCGTGCCGTGCGGACCGCTCGACCCGCTCGCCGTCGCCGCCGGCAAGCGGCCCGGCGTCCCCCTGCTGGTGGACTGCCGGACGTTCGAGGTCGACCCGCTGCCCTGGCCCGCCGGGCTCGCCGCGCGCTGGGCCGCGACCGGGATCGCCCGGCGCCTGGACCAGACGCCGTACGCCGAGCGGCGCGGCGAACTGGCCCGCGCGCTCACGGCGCTGCGGGCCTTCGCGCCGGACCTCGAGTCGCTGTGCGACCTTGACCCCACGCGCCTCGCGGCGCTCGCCCCGGCGCTGGGCGACCCGCTCGCCCGCCGCGTGCGCCACGTGGTGACCGAAACGCAGCGGGTGTCCGCGGCCGTCGCCGCGCTCACGGACGGCGACGCGCCCGCGCTCGGCCGCCTGCTCGACGCGGGCCACGCCAGCCTCGCACGCGACTTCGAATCGACGACGCCCGCGATCGACGCCCAGGCCGAGGCGCTGCGCGCCGAGCCCGGCGTGCTCGGCGTACGCCTCCAGGGCGCCGGCTGGGGCGGCTCGCTCGTCGTGCTGCACGCCACGCCCCGCTGAGCGGTCCGGCACTCGTGGCCCGCGCGGTAACCTGTCCCTGGAAGTGGCCCGTCAGTGGCCCGGCCGGGGGTCGGGTTGGCTGCGCGGGCAACGCCGCACCCGACGACTCTCTGCCCGGGGACGTCCCGGTTTCGGTCCTGCACTTCCCCTAGTTCTGGATCGCTTTCCCATGCCCCGCCCCCCCAGCCGCCTCAAGCGCACCATGAAGGTCTACCGGGCCGTGGGAGAGGAAGTGCTGGGCCCGCTAGGCTTTCAGTATGAACGCCCCCTGACCTGGCCGGAGTTCTGGTTCCGCCACCACGCGCCGCTCGATGCCTACTCGTTCATCTGGCTGGGCGCCTACTTCCGGCAGAAAAATCTCCCATCCATCCTCTTGGACACAGAGGTCGGCGTCGCCCTGCCCGCGCTCCAGGCTGCGGTGCGCGCGGTGCGGGGGGACGATTGGTGGACCTCGGACGCACCGCCGAGGTTCAAGTGCCCTCTCTGGCTGGCCGTGTTGAATGCCAACGCCCCGCCGGTCTCCTCTCCGGAGGAACGGGTGGCGTTCCAGATGCGCGAGGCAGACAACATCGAAGAGGAACTTCGACTCGGCTTTGAAGTGATCGTCCCGCCGCTGCCCGGTCACCTCGAACGTGCGCACGAGGTCTGGAGGAGGATCAGCGAACTCGCCCTGCCGTGGCTCGACGCCCACGTGCGTCTGCGCACGCTGCTCCCGCTCTGGCGGACCTGGCCGCCCGATACGGGGACATCGGATCACCTCGAGAAGGCGACCGCCTGCTGGCTGATCGGCGAGCGGGAGGCGATGGAGGAGGAGATCGCCTTGGCGGAAGCCGCCGCCGGAGGCGCGGATCAGACTTCCGACTCCTTCGGCATGGAGGATCCCCTCACCGTCGGCCAGTTCGCCGAGCGCCTGCGCACCACGACGCCCGAGGGGCTCGGGCTGCCCCCCCACCCGGAACGCCGCGCCGCGCGGCAGGAATGAGGCTTCGATGGGACGCCGCAAGCGCCTGGGTCTGCGCGCCCCGACGGTGGTCGACCTGGTCGCCTTCGACCCCCAGAGCGACCAGTACGTGCTGGTGATGACGCAGCAGGAGCCCTTCGACGGCTCCGAAGCCGAGTTCCAGGACGTGCAGGAGAAGATCAACGCCTACCTCTACTACGTGACCGAGGGCCAACTGGACGCCCAGCACCCCGACGCCCGGGACCGGGGCGTGCGCATCCACCTGGACCACTACGAACCCCTCCCGCCCGACCTCGAGGAACTGGTCGCCTTCGCCCGCGAGTCGCTCGCCCCGCACGGCATCGACTTCTCGCTCGGCCGCGTCGAGCCGCCCGAGACCGAGACGTAGCCCGCCCCACGGCGGGGCCGCACTCCTTCGGCGGACGCCTGCGACGCCCCGTTCAGTCCGGCCCGAAGCGGCTTGGGGCGAGCAGGGTGAGGGCGTTGATCGCGGTCGAGTACACGCGGCCCCCCTCCCGACCCCACGGATCGATCGGGTCCCACGACCCCCGGACGTCGCAGGGCTCGCCGTCGGCATGCTGGCTTCCGAGGAGCGCCGCGTGAAGGGCGCTTCGCCATCGCTCAAGGGCCTTTCCGCCGACGCGCTCCAGGGCGAGCGCCCCGAAGTACCAGTAGATCATGTCGATGCTGCCGCCGTCGGGGTCCCACCTCGGAGGCAGCCTGGCGCACAGATCCGCGCCCAGCCGGATCAACTTGCTCTCGCGCGGATCCTCCCCCAGGTGGCAGCGCAGGAACACCGCCGCCGCCGTCATGGCCTCGGACTTCTCCCCAGGAAAGCGATCCAGTTCGTCGATCAGCCTCGCCGGCCCAGTGACGTGAGACGAGTAGTACCCTGCCCGGCCGGACTCCGAGTCGGTGACCTTCTCGAGCCAATTCAGGCAGCCCTCGGCGGCCTCGCCCTCGATCCGCAACGGAGCGGCGTGACCCCGCGCGACGAACGCGCGGTTGACCGCCTGGGCGACGAGCAGGGGCTGCATCATCCAACTGGTGACGGACGTATCGTTGCGCCCTGGCTTGATCCCATAGCTCCAGGCGTAGTAGGGGTTCCTGCATACCGCGAGGAAGTCCAAAGCCCGCTGCGCGGGATCCTTCCAGAGCGGATCGCCACTCAAGGCGAAGCCCTCGACGATGGCCAGGGCGGCGGTGGCGTGGCTGTAGATCCACGTCTCGCGGTCCTTGGCGGGCACTCCCTCGACTATCTCGAAGTCGCGGCCGCCCCGTCCGGGCCCGATGAGTCTCATTTCGCCGTGGGCGTAAGGGGACCGCACGCGGGCCCCGATGTGGCCTTCCTCATTCTGCGCCCGGACCAGGGCCGCGAGGCCCTTGCGCACCGCATCGTCGTGGCTGCCGACACCGGTCCCGTCGTAGCCGGCGGCGAGCAGGGCGGTCACCGCCAACCCCGTGACGCCCACGTCGTAGCCTTCGAATCCCCTGCCCCGACCGCTCGCGGGCGGCCGGGACTCCCCGTCACACCAGCGGTCGAACCCGGCCGCCTGCCAGAGTCCATCCGGGGACTGGTGGGCGACGAGCCAACGAAGGGCGGCATGGACCGATGCACGCACCTCTGGGGCGATGGAACGCTGGGCCTCGAAGCGCACCCAGGTCCAGGGCGTGGGCGCCGCGGAGTTCCCCTCCAGGGCCCGGAGCCCGTCCAGGTTCGCGGGCTCGGCCCGCAGCCAGGCGAACGGGCTGCGCACGCGGCAGCCCGTCAGGCGCACCAGAGCATCCACGGCGGATTCGGCGTCGCTCCCGGACAGGCCTGGGAGCGCGGCCAGCAGCAGGGCCACCGTCCCGGCCTCCTGCGGCGTGCCCCGGTAGTGCCCAAGGGCCGCGTAGGCGGCCCGGCGGAGGCCCTCGGCGCGGACCTTGCGGGCCAGCGCCAGGAGCCGGTCCCGCACGGCGTCCAGCCGGATCCGCCCGAGGGCGTCCAGCAGGAGCAGGTCGTGCTCGCGAACCACGCGTTCGTGGTCCCGCGGGATGCGCGGCCGCAACGCCTTGAACACGGCCGGAGCGTCGTCCAGGGCCACCAGGGCGTCGAACACGGCCGCGTGGATCGGGGCGAGTTCGCGGGCCGCCAGGAGGCCGACCGCCGCGTCCAGCAACTGCTTGCGAAGCGCCGGCTCCTTGAGGGCGTTGTGCGTCGCCACCAGCCGGGGAAGCAGCGCCCGCAACCCCTCGGCGTCCTTGCTGGCGCGCCTTGCCAGCAGGTCCGAGAGCAACGCCTGCGCCGGGCCGCCGGGATCCTCCCCGCGGGCGAGCGCACCCGCCGCCAGGAGCAGGACGGCCGTCACGCAACCGCGCAGGCGCACCATGCCGACACGGTAGCCGACACGGCCCCCGCGGCCAAGGCGTAGCCCGCGGGGGACGGGTGCGAGAGGGGAGACTCGAACTCCCAAGGAGGCAACCCTCCGCCAGATCCTAAGTCTGGTGCGTCTGCCAGTTCCGCCACTCTCGCGCGCGGTCGGGGTACTGTACCCTCCGCGGGGCGGGCCCGCCCGGGCGGGGCGACGGAACGAGCAGATCAGGAGCGCGCTTCCCGTGAGCCGGACGGCGGCCGTGGACGGAGACCTCGCACGCGGCACCCGCCTGGGTCGCTACCGCATCGAAGAGCCCGTGGGGCGCGGCGGCATGGGGACCGTCTACGCCGCCTACGACGAGACCACGCGCCGCACGGTGGCCGTCAAGTTGCTCGCCCCGGGGTTGAGCGCCGAGTTGCGCGACCGTTTCCTCGCGGAGTGCGAGGCCGAGGCGAACATCCGGCACGAGAACGTGATGCCGGTCTACGACCGGGGCTGGCTCGCGGACGACCGCCCCTACTTCGTGATGGAACTGCTCTACGAGCCCATCACGCTCACCGCCATCCGCGAGTTGGACGCCAAGGGGCTGTTGGGCATCGAACACCCCCGGCTTAGGCACTGGACCGACCGCCGGCGGCTCATCCACGACGTGCTCCTGCCCCTCTTCGAGGGGGTGGCCGTCGCCAACGCCCAGTACGGGATGCAGCACCGCGACCTGAAGCCCGACAACGTCCTGGTGGACGTGCGCACGCGCCGCCCGTACCTGATCGACTTCGGGATCTGCCGGCGCATGGACGACCCGCCGCCCGTGCGCCCGGTCATCGTGGGCACGCCCCGCTTCCTCTCGCCCGAGCAGGCCCGCGGGACCGTCGACCCGCGCACCGACGTGTGGGGCTGCGGCTGCCTGCTCCACTACGTGCTGACCGGCGAACCGCCGCTCGAGCGCACCTCGCCCTTCACCCGCAAGGAGATCCAGGAGCGCGTGCGCGTGCTGGCCCAGGCCGAGCAGGACGCCCGGGCCAAGGGCCGGGAGCCCCAGGCACGGGGCTACGCCGCCCGGCGCGCGCAACTCGAAGACCCGGAGTTGCGCGCCCAGGACGACCTGCTCAAGGACGCGCGCGAGGGCCGCTATCTGCCCCTGCCCACCCGCGTGGACCCGGCGCTGGCGGCCGTCATCCAGAAGGCGATGGCCGCCGACCCCGGCGCCCGCTACCCCGACGTGGGCGCGCTGGTCGCCGACCTGAAGGCCTGGCTCGCCGGACGCCCCACGGTGGCGATCCAGGAGGGCGGGCGCGGCGACGCCGCGGCCGACGCGGCCCGGCGCGTGATCGCCCGCTACCTGCTCCAGGGCGTGGCGGCGCTCGTGGCCCTTGGCCTCGGCACCCTGCTCGGGCTCGGGCTGTTCCGCGCCGAGGCCGTGACGCCCGACCACCGGGCGGCCGACCTCGCCGCGCTCGAGGCGGCCGCGCCGCCCGAGGCCGGCGCGCCCGACGCGGTGGCCGACCTGGCCGGCCTCGAACGGCGCCTGGCGTGGCGTGAGGCCCGGGCGCGGGCCCAACGGCGCCTGGGTGCGGGCCGCGCGAGCGGGTCGGAGGTCGCCCAGCCTCTCGAACTCATCGACTGGGGGGCGAGCGAGTGGCGGGTGCGCCGGCTGCTGCCACCCGGCGAGTGGCGCAGCGAGCGGGCGGCGGCCACCGCCGTGGGCGCCCGGCCCACCGGGGGGGGCCTGCGCCCGGCCCGGGCGGGCCAGGACCTGTTCCACGGCCCGGCCCTGGCCGAGGGGGTGTGGCAGGTGCAGTCGCTCGCGCCCCGCGGCCTCTCGCTCGTCCTGCCCGTGCTCGAACCCGGCGCCCGGCCCGGGGCCGCCCTGCCCGGGGCCATCCACCTCCTCGCGCTGGCCGAGGAGGTCCCGCCGGGCATGACCTGGATCCCCGGGGCCTTCGAGGGTTTCGCCGGAGGGGAAGGGGGCGCGCCCTTCCTCGCCAGCGCCCAGCCGGTCACCCACTACGAGTACGGGGAGTGGCTCGACGAACTGGAGCCCGCCGAACGCCTCGCGCACCTGCCGCCGGAGGGCTTCCAGCGCGACCCGAGCGACCCGCAGCGCTTCGTGCCCGAACCGGCCCGCGCCGACCGCCCGGTGCGCGGCCTCGCCCCGCGCATCATGGCCCGCTACGCGGCGTGGCGGGCCGAGATCGAAGGGCGGCCCTGGGCCCTGCCCACCGCCGCCCAGTGGCAGCGCATGGCGGGCCTGGACTACCTCGAGGCCGGTGGCCTGCCCGCGCGCCTGCTCCCCTTCGGCGGCGGCGAGGCCGCGCGCGCCGCCTGGCGGGGAGCCTACGCGCCCGAGCCCTTTCCCGGGGCTCCGGACGACGACCTCTCGCCCCTGGGCGTGCGCGGCCTTTACGCGGGTCGCGGCGAGGTCGCCGTGGGGCCCGAGGGCTTCGTGGTCAAGGGCGCCGGGGGGATGCTGCCCCGGCGCGCGGCGCTTGCGCGCGAGCAGCCGATCGACGCCGACCTGCGCGGGCACCCCTACGCCTTCCGCCTCGTCTGGAACCCCGACTAGCCGGCGCGTGTGCGTTCAGGGGTCGGAGGTTGGGACGTACGGCGCACCGGGAGGGGGCGCTCGGGGCCCTTCGTCGTCCTCGCGTGGGCAGACCACGCGTCGTCCTCCTCATGCCCCCTCCGCACCCCTCCGGGCGCGCCGATGGCCTGGGAACGGGGCCGGATCCCGCAATCGGAGGGAGGGCTCCCGCACCGGACGTGCCGCCCGAGGTCGAAGGGGCTGAACGCGTACGCCGGCGCGTGTGCGTTCAGGCCTCGTGGCGGCGGACGCGCGGCGCGGCGGGTTACCGCCCGAACAGGCGCTCGCGGCGCTCCTGGGCGAGGCGGGCGAGCAGGGCGGCGCCCGCGCCGCGGGTCCACTCCCGGTAGGCCGAGACGCCGCGCGCGGCGTGGGCGATCAGGGCGTCGTGCACCGCAAGGTCGGTGGGGTGCTCCCGGGCCACGCGTTCGCGTTCCTCGGGTCCGGCGGCGAGCCAGCCGGAGACCTCCGCCGCGATGCGGGCGGCGTCCAGGTGCACCCGCAGCCCCTCGTCGGGTTCGGAGACGTCGTAGAGCAGTTCGGTCGCGCGCCGCAGTTCTTCTTCCCAGCCCACGCGACCCGCCGCGGTGCCGCCGACGAGGACCGCGGAAAGGTGCGCGAGCGCTTCCTCGGGCGTGGCCCAGGTCGCGTGCTCGGGCGCGCCATCCGCCTCGGGCAGGCTCCAGTCCGGAGCCGGCGCGTCCTTCAGGTCGGGCGCGCCGGCCCCCGGGCCGGGGCCCTCTTCGCCGCAGCCCGAAAGGCACAGCGAACAGGCCAGGACGAGCAGGGACAGGCCGCGCATCACGGGACCTCCAGGCCGGTCCCCGGATGCTACGCCCGCCGCCGTCGGACCACGCCGGACTCTCCGGGCAGAAGATTGCCATCTGCAAGCAATCACCTGGCCGGGCCCGCCGCCGGCTTGGTCCGGCCGCGGCCCGGGCGTATCCTCCGCCGGCACCGCGCCGCTTGGGCCGCGCGGGCCCCGGGAGCAGCCCATGGCGCAGGACCCCTCGATGCACGTGGTGATGGAGGCCAAGGGCAAGGCGCGCGGGCGCGCCCCCAAGGGCCTCGGGGCCGACGACTTCCGGGCCCTGTTCCGGGCCATGCTCTTCACGCGCCTCTTCGACCAGCGCGGGATGAACCTCCAGCGCCAGGGCCGGATCGGATTCTTCGTCCCCTCCACCGGCCAGGAGGCGAGCCAGATCGGCGCCGCCTACGCGATGGGCGCGAAGGACGTGATCTACCCCTCCTACCGCACGCACTCCATCGCCCTGCTCAAGGGCGTCGCGCTCAAGACCCTGTACGACCAGCTCTGGGGCAACGCCGACGACCTCGTCAAGGGGCGCCAGATGCCCAACCACTTCTCCCTGAAGGAGATCGGCTGGGTGAGCATCTCGAGCCCGATCGGGACCCAGATCTCGCAGGCCGCGGGGACCGCGCGGGCGATGCAGATCCGCGGCGAGGCGGACCGGGCCGTGTGGGTCTGGTTCGGCGACGGCGGGACCTCGTCCAACGACTTCCACGCCGGCATGAACTTCGCCGGGGTGTGGAAGGCGCCGGTGGTGTTCATGTGCGAGAACAACCACTGGGCGATCTCGGTGCCGCAGGAGCGCCAGACCGCCAGCGCCTCCTTCGCCCAGAAGGCGGTGGCCTACGGCATGCGGGGCGTGCGCGTGGACGGCAACGACGTGCTGGCGGTGTACGAGGCGGCCCGGGAGGCGCGCGACCGGGCCGTGGCCGGCGAGGGCCCCACGCTGATCGAGACGGTCACCTTCCGCATGGGGCCCCACTCCTCGTCGGACGACCCCAAGCGCTACCAGCCCCCCGAACTGTTCGAGGACTGGCAGCGCCGCGACCCGCTCGACCGCTTCCGCGAGTGGCTGCGCGGCCAGGAGCTCTGGACCCAGGCCTACGAGGACGGCCTCAAGGAGGACCTCCAGGCGCAGATCGCCGCCGCCGTGGAGGCCGCGGAGAGCACCCCCCCCCCGGGCGTCGAGACCCTGTTCACCGACGTCTACGCCCGGATGCCCCGGCTGCTCGAGG
>JAPKHB010000700.1 GCA_026647295.1 Planctomycetota bacterium
ACCGCGCGAACGGTCGAACGCGCTCGCCGTCGGCGGCGCGACGCGGCACTCGCCAAGCCGTTCGCCGAATTCCTGCAAGGTTTTGATGAGGGCAAAATAGCAGATGCCGTTGCCCGGCAGCCGCTGCGGCAGCGCGAGCAGATTTTGCAGCTTTTCCTCCTGCCCCCACACCTGGTGCACCGCAAGATGGAGATTGGGCCGCGCAATGCCTTCATGAAAGAGCTTGATCTGGCCGCGCGTCAAACCAAGCTGCGTGATGATATCCTCCTGCACTTCGGGCGTGGCGGTCGCGGTCAGCGCCAGAGTGGTGGGATTGCCGAGCAAACGGCGGATCTCGCCGACGCGCGAGTAATCCGGCCGGAAGTCGTGGCCCCACTGGCTGATGCAATGCGCTTCGTCAACTGCCAGCAGGGAAATGTGCCGCGTGCGAATCAACTCGACGAACTCCGGTTTGCGAAAGCGCTCGGGCGTGACATAAAGCAGGCGATAGGCGCCGGCGGCAATGGCGGCCTGGCGCGCCTCGCGTTCGCTGCGGCTCAAAGAGGAATTGAGATAGGCGGCAGCAATGCCTTTGGCAACCAGCGCATCGACCTGATCTTTCATCAACGCGATCAGCGGC
>JAPKHB010000701.1 GCA_026647295.1 Planctomycetota bacterium
ATTCACCTCTCAGCACTAACAATTGCGAAGATCTACAAATCACGATGGAACATTGAAACATTCTTCAAATGGATCAAGCAGAATTTGAGAATCAAAACTTTCATAGGTACCACCGAAAATGCCGTGCGGACTCAAATCTGGATCGCAATGATCACCTATCTCTTACTGTCTTATCTCAAATACAAAACCAGATGTCAGTTCACATTGCTCAAGATGCAGCGGTACATCCGCGAAAATGTCTTTGCGCGTGTTAGCCTCAATAGTATTCTACTCTCGGACTCGCGTGAAAGGATGCTTAGACGTTGCAGTCGACCAGCAGACCACAACCAAGTATGTCTGCAGCTCTAACCCAACTAAACCGGACAGCACTGACTTGAGATGTGATGTTAGTGAATTAGAGAAACGAGTTTTGAGCGATTCACGGATCAGAATGGGAAAAGTAAGGAGCGTTGAAGGGCTGCATAAAAACCTAGAAAGATGGAATTGTGCGGCGGTTCCGCGGGACAACTGTGTAACAGTCATAACAGACGGAAAAACAGCTTCGGAATGTGCGGAAGAAATAATTGGTTTGCTACACTTGAGCAAATAACAAAGGGTTCGGCCCGATAGGCGGCCAT
>JAPKHB010000702.1 GCA_026647295.1 Planctomycetota bacterium
GCCGTAGCCGTCGACCGCGAAGTGCACCTCGTGCCCCTCGTCCTCGAGCAGCGTGCCGGCGATGCAGCGGTTCAGCTCCACGTCCTCCACCACCAGCACGCGCAAGCGCGTCCGGTGGCGCGCGGGCTGCGGACGCGGCGAAGCTTGTGGCGCCGGCGTCGCGCGCGGGTACTCCAGCTCGCACCAGAAGGTGCTGCCCTCTCCCGGGCGGCTGCGCACGCCCAGGCTTCCACCCTGCAGGTCGACGAGGCGCCGACAGATCGCCAGCCCCAGGCCGGTGCCGCCGAAGCGGCGGGTGATCGAACCGTCGGCCTGGGTGAATTCGGTGAAGATGCGGCGCTGCGCCTCCTCCTGCTCCTCCGCGGGCAGCCGGGTCGGGTCGATGCGGCGGTAGAGCTGGACGGCGTCCTCGCAGTTGCCCGTCGCCTCGTACGTGTAGGCGAGCCACAGGAGCACGCGGTCGCCGGGCGCGAGTCCCTCCACGCCGGCGCCGACCCGGGCCACGCGCCCGACCAGCTCGTGGCCCATCACGCGAGGGTAGGCGACGGGGCGGTCGCCGGTCCAGATCCGGTAGTCGGTCCCGCAGAGGCCCGCCGCCACAACGCGCACCACCACGC
>JAPKHB010000703.1 GCA_026647295.1 Planctomycetota bacterium
ATTGGGGCTTGCAGCCGCTGGCCGTTGCCTCCAGCGAGGCGGGCCACGCCGCGTTCAATCGCACGCGCGAATCCTGGCAGCCGTTTACCCTGGCGTTGATCGATACCTCGCTCGATGATCTTGATGGCTTTGCGCTGGCGGCGCGGCTGCGTGAAACCGCGGGCTGGTCCGGCGCCGTCATCATGATGCTCTCGCCCGCGCGGCTGCACGCCGAGGCTGCGCGCTGCCGTGAGTTGGGCATTCGCCATTATCTCACCAAACCGGTCAAACTCACCGACCTCGCCGAGAGCCTGCTGGCCGGCCGCCGGCTGGCGGAGGAAAACGCCGGCCGGCCGCCTCTGCCGCGCCGCAGCCGAGAACCGGGCCGGCTGCACATTCTCATCGCGGAAGACGATGAAATCAACCAGCGGCTGGCGGCCCGGCTGCTGGAGAAATGCGGCCACACGGTGGTGACCGTCGGCAACGGCGCCGATGCGGTTGCTGCTTTTCGCGCCGAGCGCTTTGATTTGATCCTGATGGACATTCAAATGCCTGCGCTCGGCGGCTTCGAGGCCATCATCGCCATTCGCGAGCTCGAGAAGATCACCGGCGGCCGCACGCCCATCGTGGCAGTGAC
>JAPKHB010000704.1 GCA_026647295.1 Planctomycetota bacterium
AGAGGTACTTCTTCGCCACCTCCACGGCCTCTGCCTCATCGCTCACGGCGATATCGACCACCCCGTTGGGCGCCTGGACGTCCATGGGGCCGACCTCTTCGGGCCGGAACACGCCCAGGCCGCCGCCCTCGATCATCGCCGCCTGCCCGCCGCGCGAGACGTACTCCGCGCCTCGACGACGCCCGCCACGCGCGCGCGACACTCGGGCCGCCGGCCCCTTCGCCACTCCGACTCGCGACGGATACGGTCGCTCATCGCCGCCCGCCCGCCGCGAGCCGCGCCGCGAGCCGCTCGAGCATCGCCGCGCCCTCGTCCTCGTCCGCGAGCGCGAGCTGGCCGCGCGCGGCGGCGCGCGCGAAGGGCGTGCCCGGCTCGATCGTGAGCTGGTAGGCCGAGACGTGCTCGGGGCCGAAGGCGAGCACGGCGTCGAGCGCCTGCGTGGCCTGGATGAAGAGCGTGCGCGACACCGCACCTTCGGCGGGGCGCTCGGCCGGGCTCGGCTCCTGCGGCTTGCGCACGCGGTTCTTTTCAGTCTTGGTTTTCATTTCAGTTCGGGTTCCTGGCGGCGGTGGCGGCAGCGGCGCCCGCCTCGATGCGCGAGGCGCGCTGGTCGAGC
>JAPKHB010000705.1 GCA_026647295.1 Planctomycetota bacterium
GCGCCTCGCCCGCGATCCTCGACTTCGTCAACGGCGCCGAGCTTCCCCGCTACAGCCAGCAGGGCGTGATCACCCCGGACCACACGATCCGCACCAAGAACTGGCCGCTGGTGGTCGCGGCCCCGGCCGACGGCCGGCTCGACGACTTCGCCCGCGCGGTCGAGCAGGCGGTCGCCGACTTCGTCGCGCGCTACCAGGCCTACTTCGCGCGCAACAATGCGCGCTGCGGCGGCATCAAGCGCATGCTCGATCCGATGCCGCGGGTCGTGCTGGTGCCGGGCCTCGGCCTGTTCGGCCTCGGCCGCTCGAAGAAGGACGCGCGCATCGCGGCCGACCTCGCCGAGGCCGCGGTCGAGACCATCACGGACGCCGAGGCGATCGGCCGCTTCGACGCGCTGCCCGAGGAAGATCTTTTCGACTGCGAGTACTGGTCGCTCGAGCAGGCGAAGCTCGGCAAGGCGAAGCCGCTCGCGCTCGAGGCGACGATCGTTCTCGTGACGGGAGGGGCAGGAGCAATCGGCGCGGGAGTCGCTGAGGTCTGCGCCGAGGCCGGAGCGCAGGTCGTCGTCGCCGACAAGGACGGCGAGCGGGCGACCCGGCTCGCGACCGCGCTCG
>JAPKHB010000706.1 GCA_026647295.1 Planctomycetota bacterium
GCGCACCTCGACCGCGTAGCCGAGCCGCGCCAGCCGCGCCCGCGCGCTGTCGGCGAGCGGCGCGAGGATCTCGATGCTGTGCACGCGGCAGCCCGCGGCCGCGAGCACCGCCGCCTGGTAGCCCGAGCCCGTCCCCACCTCGAGCACGCGCAGCCCCGGCCGCGGCCGGATGGCCTCGGTCATGATCGCGACGATCGCGGGCTGCGAGATGGTCTGCCCGTGCCCGATCGGCAGCGCCTCGTCGGCGTACGCGAGGAAGCGCCACGCCGCCGGCACGAACTCGTGGCGCGGCACCGCGCGCAGCGCCGCGAGCGTCGCCGAGTCGCGCACGCCCTGCGCGGCGATGGACGCGACCAGCGCCTCGCGCTGCTCGCGCCTCGTCGGGCTGCCGTTCTCGGACGACCGCTGCCGCGAACTGCTCGAGTCGCTCGAGTTCGGCGTCCGCCGCGGCGCCGACGACCTGATCGTCACCGTGCCGACCTCGAAGCTGGTCTTCGCCAGCTCGAGCTGCTCGCCGGCCGCGGTGCGCAGCTGCGTCACCGCGGCGAGCGCGTCCTGGGCGTTGAGCACGTTGAAGTAGGCCTCGGCGACGCGCAGCACGAGGTCCTGGCGGGC
>JAPKHB010000707.1 GCA_026647295.1 Planctomycetota bacterium
GTGCACGCCGCTGTGGGTGACCGCTGCGGGCCCGAGCGGGACGACGGTCTTCCCGACGACCGGCGCGCTGCTCGTCGGCTCGAGCTGCAGCGAGGACTTCACGCCGAGCCGCGCGGGCGGCCCGAGCCCCGATGGCGGCACTGGCGGCGGCGGTGGTGGGCGCCCCGTCATCGACGCCGCCGAGGGCTGCGGCGCCCGCGTCGGCCACGCCTGCGGCGGCAACCTCGCGTGCTCGACCTGCCACGTCTACGTGGAGCGCGGCCTCGAGTCCCTCGACGAGGTCGCCGACAAGGAGAACGACATCATGGACAAGGCCTTCGATGTCAGGCCAGAGTCGCGGCTCGGATGCCAGGCCCATGTCGCCGACGAGGACCTCGAGGTGGAGCTCGCCCATGCCGGCGATCGTCGTCGCGCCGGTCTCGGCGTCGACGCCGACGCGGAACGACGGATCCTCGACGGACAGGCGATCGAGCGCGTCGCGCAGGCGCGCGAGGTCGGCTTCGGTCGCGGGCTCGATCGTCACGCCGAGCACGGGCTCGGGCACGTGCATGGCGCCGAGGACGATCGGCGCCGTCGGATCGCAGAGCGTGTCGCCCGTCCCGGTGGCGTGGCGCC
>JAPKHB010000708.1 GCA_026647295.1 Planctomycetota bacterium
TGAGGTCGGCGCGGGCCAGCACGGCCGCGACCAGCCCGCGACCTTCGGCGACGAAGTCGGCGCTGCGGCGCACCGCCGCGGGCGAGCGCAGCAGGGCGAAGGGCGCAAGCGCGGGGTGCTCGGGCGAGTCCGCCAGGACGGTGGGCATGGGCGGGCGGCGCCCGTCAGACACCCAGCGCGCGCTGCGCGGCCCCCAGCGTGAGGAGCGCGTAGCTGGTGCCGTAGGCCTTGTGGAAGTGGAAGAGCTGGTAGTCGTACCAGGAGCCGTCCTTCTCCTGGAGGGGGACGAGCCGGGCCGCGAGTTGGGCCGCAAAGCGCCGCCGGGCCGCGGGGTCGGCCACCCTCGCCAGCAGCCGGCCCGCGTAGTAGTAGCCGTAGTGGCAGAAGTAGCCGCTGTTCTGGTACCAGGTCTCGTGTGGGACCGGGTACTTGCGGGCCAGGATCAGGAAGTGTCCGTAGCGCTCGAGTTGCTCGAGCGCCCCGGCGACGCGCGCCGGGGCCACCTCCTGGTCCCAGGCGCGGTAGGCCTCCAGGCAGGCCGGCGTGCGGGCCAGGCTGCCCTTGACCTTGTTGATCCCCGCGGTGCCCCAGTAGACCGTGCTGTACGAGTAG
>JAPKHB010000709.1 GCA_026647295.1 Planctomycetota bacterium
GCTGGCGGTGGTCGTCGAGGACGTAGACCTGCGTGTTCGCGATGGGCCGCCCGATGGGGACGCGCTCGAGCGCGCCGTCGAGGCGCCAGACCGTCGACCAGACGGTCGTCTCGGTCGGGCCGTACATGTTCGTGATCGGCGCGGCGGTGGCGGCGCGCACCGGGCTGCCGCGCCGGGTTCCGCTCGCGCTCAAGTTCAGGCTCGGCGGGGCGAACTGGGCGAATGAGGCGCCGCCGGCGGTCGCCCTCGCCGCCGCGGCAGCAGGCTTCGACCTGCTGACGGCCGTGCTGCCGGACGACGACCCGAAGCGCCTCTCGCGCCTGCACGTTCTGATCACCGCAGTGTCCGACGGTCCGGCCGTGGTGGCAGTGGGCGGCATCCGCAAGGCAAGCGACGTCGCCGAAGTCCGCGCGAGCGGCGCCGCGGGCGTGCGCGTGCTGGCGCCCGAGGCCGACGCCGCCGGCGCCGCGCTGGCGGCCCTGCTCGGGCTCGCCCTCAGCCGGCGGGCGCGGCGCGGGCGAGGGCGCGCTCGCGCCAGCGCCCGCGCGCGAAGGCGAGGCCCACCCACGTGGCCCGGGCCACGTGGTCGACGACCAGCGCCGCCCACATCCA
>JAPKHB010000071.1 GCA_026647295.1 Planctomycetota bacterium
AACGAGCCCAGGCGCCCGGCCAGCCGCAGCAGCAGCCCGAGCCGCCGCGCGTCGCGGGGCAGGGCCGCGAGCGCCAACGCCCGCAGGCCGACCCGCGACGCTTCGCGGTGCTCCTGGGTCCGCTCGAGGTGGTCCAGCGCGGCGTCCAGGTGTTCGAGCGCGCCTTCCGGGCGGCTGCCGTGCAGGTGGTGGTGGACGATGCGCCAGGGGTCCCCGCCCCGGCGCGCCAGCGCCTCGGCCGTCCGCGCGTGGTACTCCGCGCGCAGGGCGGGCATCATCCGTTCGTAGAGCACCTCCTGGACGAGGTGGTGGTCGAAGCGGGCGTGCATGCCCTGGCTGCGCACCAGCGCCGTGTGTCGTTCGAGGTGCGCGAGCGTTTCGAGGGTCTCCAGGCGGGGCACGCCACGCACCGCCGCGAGCAGGTCGACGTCGAACACCGGGCCCTGGACCGCCGCGGCCTCGAGGAGGGCCAACTCCGGGCGCGCGAGCCCGTCGAGCCGCACCTGGACCAGGTCGCCGAGCGCAGGCGGCAGGTCGCCCAGCGTGCCGGGTTCCAGCGCCGCCCCCCGGGCCTTGACCGCCCGCAGCAGTTCGAGCAGGTGGTAGGGGATCCCGTCGGATCGCCGGTGGAGTTGCGGCGCGAGGCTGCGCGCCTCCATCTCGTCCTCGAGGAACTCGCGCGCGACCTCCGCGACGCCCTCGAGGCCCAGGCGGGTGAGGGCCAGCCGCCGGGCGCGGGGCAGCGCGCCCAGCGCGCGCCACTCGGGGTCCACCCCCGGCGGGCGCGTCGCCACGACGCAGAGCATCCGGCCCCGCGTCGCGGCGCGCGCGAGCGCGAGCACGTCCCCCTTGAGGTCGACGGGCGCCAGGTGCAGGTCGTCCACCAGGAAGAGGAGGGGCCGGCGCTCCGCGAGACCGGCGCAGACCTCCGCGAGCGCCCCCGCGACCTGCGCGGCGGTGAGGGCCACCTCCCCGGGGGCGGCCGGCTCGCCCAGCAGCGCGCGGGCCAGGCGACCGGCCTGCTCGCCCAGGTCTCCGAGCAGCGGCGCGAGCGCCTCGCCCAGGCCCCGCTCGCCCAGCAGGTGGACGAGGGCTCCGCGGACCCCGACCCGCCCCGACGGGTGCGCGTACGAGGCGTAGACGACCTCCGCGTCCTGCACCTCGACCGTGCGCAGGAGCGCGTCGAGGAGCCGGCTCTTGCCCAGGCCCGCCTCACCCTCCAGCAGCACCGCGCCCCCGCGCCCCTGGCGCGCCTCGCGCCAGGCCTCGAGCAGGTCGTCCAACTCGGCCTGCCGTCCCTGCAGGGAGGTGGGCCGGTCGACGACCACCTCGAGGCGCCCGCTCGCCCGGGCGCCCCGGCGGGCCCGCCACCAGGCCCCCGCCTCCTGCAGCGCGAGGACGTCCGCCAGTTCCTCCGCCGAGGCGAAGCGCTCGCGTGGGTCGCGGGCCAGCAGCACGCCCACGACCTCCGAGAAGAACGCCGACGCCCCGGGGGCGCGTTCGCGCAGCGGCGGGGCCGGGCGGGTGGCGCGCGCGTGGAGGAGTTCGGCGAAGGTCGCGCCGGCGAAGGGAACCTCGCCGCTGGCCAGTTCGAAGAGCACCGTGCCCAGCGCGTACAGGTCGGCCGCCGGTCCGACGCCGCTGCCGTCGGTCTGCTCCGGCGCCGCGTAGGCGAGGGAGCCGACGAAGTGCCCGGGCAGCGTGAGCGTGTGCGACGCGAACAGGGACTTGGCCACCCCCAGGTCCATGATCTGCACCCGCCGGTCGGTGCTGATGAGGATGTTCTCGGGCTTGAGGTCGCGGTGGACGATGCCCTGGGCGTGGATGGCCGCGAGTCCGGCGGCCACCTGCCGGGCGATCTCGCGCAGCAGCGCCTCGGGCACGGTGCCGTGTTCGGCCAGCAGCGCGCGCAGCGTCCGGCCCTCCACGAAGTCCATCACCAGGTAGCGCAGTTCGCCGCGGGGGCCCGCGGCGGTGCCGGCGTCCAGGGTGCGGACGACGTTCTCGTGCCGGACGCGCCGGCCCATCTCGGCCTCGCGTTCGATGCGCGTGGAGATGTCGCCGGCCCCGACCAGGTGGGGGTGGAAGACCTTGAGCGCCACCGGCCCGCCCGGCCCGGGCCCCCGGGCGAGGTACACGCTGCCCATCCCGCCGCGACCCAGCAGCCGAACGACCTCGTACGGCCCCACCCGCTCGCCCGGGCGCACCTCCCCCTCGGCCCCGCGCTCGGCCGCGGGCGGGGGGGCGACGAGTTCGCCCGTGAGCACCGCCTGGCTGGCCAGGAGACGCTCCAGTTCGCGGCGCAGATCGGGCTCCCCGGCGCAGACCCGGTCCAGCCAGCCCGGCCGGCCCTCGGGGGCCAGGGCGGCCCCCTCGTGGAAGAGGGCCCGCAGGTGTTGGTAGCGCTCCGCGTCCACGGGCCCGGCATGGTACGGGCGCGGCGCGGACGGTCAGTCCGGGGCGGCCCCGGTCTCGGCCAGCCAGCGCGCGAGCTGGTCCTTGGCCATCTTCCAATCCAGCTCGACGGTCCGGGTGCTCACCCCCAGGACCTCCGCCACTTCCCGCGTGGAGAGGCCGGAGAAGAAGCGCAATTCGGCGATCTGGGCCTGGCGCGGGTCCAGGCGGCGGAGCCGATCGAGGGCCTCGTCGAGCGCCAGGAGGTCAACCTCCGCTCCCCGCGCGGCCGGGTCGCCCTCGTGGGCGACCGGCTGGATCACGGTGAGGCGCTGGCGCGCCCGGCCCCCGCCGCGCTTGAGCGCGGCACGGTCGCGGCCGTGATTCACCAGCACCTGGCGCATGGCGCGTGCGGCCACGGCCAGGAAGTGGGCCCGGTCGTTGTAGGCGCGGGCGCTCCCCGCCATCCGGAGCCAGGCCTCGCTCACCAGCGCGGTCGGCTCCAGGGTGTGGCCGGCGGGCTGGCGCCGGAAGAGGGCGTCGGCGATGCGCTGGAGTTCGCCGTGCAGACGCCCGAAGAGTTCGGCGTGCGCCTCCGGCGAGCCCTCCCGCAGGCGCTCCAGCAGGGCGCTGATCTCGGTCTCGTTTCCCACGGCGCCGGTCCCGGGTCCTACCTCAAGCGCTTGATGACGTGGTAGCCGTACGGGGACCGACGCGGGTCGTACTCGGCGAGCCCGATCTCCCCGATCCCAAGTGAGAAGGCCACGTCCCCGAAGGCCGGGGCCATGCCGCCCCGCGGGTACTCCTGGGTCGTGCGCGGGCGCCGGCCGTGGTCGGCCAGCGTGTACGGGCCGCCCGGGGGCGGATCCTCGCTGTGCGCGCGCTTGAGTTCGTCCCATGCGGCCCCCGCCCGGAGCTTGGCGAGCAGTTCCTGGGCGAAAGCCCCGGCCTGTTCGACCGGACGCCGCCCCTGCGGGAAGTGCGGGCTGCGCACGCCGACCAGGATGTGGTCGACGGTCACGTAGCCGGGGGGGGGCCCCGCCCGGGTGGCCGGCGCGTCTTCCGGCCCGCCGCAGGCCGACAGCGCGGCCGCCACGGCCAGCGCCGCGCCAAGGCCCGCCAGACTCCATCCGCCGCCTCGCATGGGGCGCATCGTATCGGGACGCGTGGGTGCATCCACCCGGCGCCTGGACCCACCCGTTTCCGCGCCAACGCCTGGGGGCCCTCGCGCCGCAGCCGCCTACATCGCGCGGCGCAGGACGTGAAGCCGGTGGTACTGCAGATACGGCGCCTGTTCGTCCCGGAAGTGCCCCACCCGCTGCGCCGGATCGATGTGGAATGCGGAGAGGATCTCAGGCCCCACCAGCGGTGACACGAGCATCTCCCCATTGTCGCGGAAGGAGAGGAACCCGCGGTCGAACAGGTGGTCGGCGTGCGGGGCCAGGACGAGCCCGTTGTGGCCGTCCAGCCGTTCGCGGCCGTCCTGGCAGGCGCGCCACGGCTTGATGTGGCTTGCCACCAGGTGCACCGGGTCCCTGACGCCCGTAATGCGGCAGCCGCCCTCGAGCTGCAGGACCCGGGCGCGAAACTCACCTTGGCCCACCCGGGCCTCGATCAAACTCGTCTTCGTGGTCGCGTCCAGGTCGGCGGCCTCGCGGATGCGCGCCTCGATCCGAGACTCGATCGCGCCGGTAACCGCGGCGCCGTCATACTCGCCCAGACCGGCCAGGAGGGCGAAGCGGCGCTCGGCGAGCATCGCCTGCGGGACCCCCGCCAGCTCGAGCACGACCTGCGCGAGGGGCTCCGAGAGGGGGGTCAGGTAGAGGTTCTGGAGCCCGTGGCCGGACTCCGGTTGGAGGGGACTGTAGCGGGCGGGAAGCAGTGGCCGCAGGCGCTCGATCACATCTCTTGGGCGGAAGGGCCTCGGCACGGGCGTGAACCGGACCGAGACCCGGTGACCCCAGTCCTCCCAGTAGTCGCCGCGCGATCCGAACTCGGTCGGCTTGGGGGCGTCGTAGCAGAAGGATCGCGCGATCCCCAAACGCTGGATCCGCCCACCGTGGTAGGCCAGGACCACGTCCCCGGGGCCAACCTCGCGCATGAAGTCGTAATACGGGTTGCGCCGCCCCCCGCGACTGCGCACGGGAGACCAGATGTAATCGCCCTGCTGTTCCTGCCTCCAGGTCCGGTTCTGGTTGACCCACCAGTGGCGGGGCGTGCGCTGGGGCTGTAGCGCGCGGCGCAGGGAGTCGAGACCGCCGGGGTCCTGCGGAGGGTGCGGCGCGTCCGGCGAGAGGGGCGGCTGTGACATGTGCGGGGCGGAGCACGAAGCCCCGGCGGGATCCCGGGCCAGGGCGCCGGTGTAGCACGCCGTCGGCTCCTGGGCACGACCCGCGATCAGGTGCGCGAGACGGGGCCTGCCGGCGGACGTCCGCCGGCCGGAGAGCCCAGAAGATTGCGGGTTTTTGGGGCGGATCCGTCAGGACAAGGGACTTTAGTCCCTGCCCAGGGCGCAAGGGTGGGCCCAAGGCCGAGGCAGGGGCCGGAGCCCGCCCGGAGACGGGTGGGCTGGTCCGGCCCGCAGCCGGTCGACCACGATCCCGTGGCTTCGCAGATGGCTCGTGGCGCCGGCACTAAAAAAATGCTAACGCTGTCCCTGATCCTTCGTATGCTGTTGGCGTAGCGACGCGCGGAAGACCGCACCGGCGCGCCGCCAAGGAGTCTGCCAATGGATCCGAGAACTGCGGTCAACGTGTCTCCCGAGCTGGCGCAGGCCTCACCGGCCTCACCGGCCTCACCGGCCTCACCCGGCCCTGCGTCCTCTCCCGCCCCTTCCGATCGCACGGCTCCTGCCGGCACGACCGCGACTGGGACCGCTGCGGCCGCGCCCGGCGATGGCGTCGCGGCCCGGCTCGAAGCGGCGGCACGCCAGGGCCAGGCCGACGTGCGCGCCGCGCTCGAGCGGGCGGCGCGCCTGCGCGGACGGCGCACCGCCGCCTTCCAGGCGCTGGTGGACGAGTTGCGCATGGAGCCCGGCCTGCCGCTCACCGTCATCCACGGGCGCGTGCAGTGCGGCCAGCGGGCCGGCGACCTGGGCCAGCGCGTCACGGCCTACTTCCTGCTGGAGGTGGAGGAGCGCGAGCTGTACCGCGACCTGGGCCACCCCGACGTCTACGCCTATGCGCTCAAGGAGCACGAGATCCCGCGGCGCCGGGTGCGTGAGCTCCTGGCGGCGGCGCTGGCGCTGCGCGAGTTGCCCGAGATCGACCGCGCGCTGCTGCGCGGGCTCATCGGATGGAGCAAGGTGCTCCTGCTGGTGCGGGTGGCGGTCGCGCGCCACGAGGAGGCGTGGCTCGCGCGCGCGCGCGAGTCGACGGTACGCGAACTGGAGGAACTGGTGCGCAGCTCGCGGCCCGGACGCGCGCCGCGGGCCCGCGGCGACACGCAGGGGATGCCGGAAGCGCGCTTCGGGGTCGGAGCGCGCGTGGACGTCGTGCAGCGCCGCAAGTGGGAGTTGGCCCGCGAGCAGGTCTCCCGGGTCCTGGAGCGTGAGGCCAGCGACGCCGAGGTGCTGGGCGAGGTCCTGGGGGCGTACCTGCGCCTGGCGCAGAGCGCCGCCGAGGGGGGCGAGGGGCCGGCGGGCGCCCTCGAGCGTTCGCTCTACCAGGTGGTGATCCACGTGGATGCGCGCGGCCTGCGCGCGCCCGCCGCGGCGGGTGCCCAGGTGCCGGCATCCGCGGCCACCCCGGCATCCGCGGCCACCCTGGCCTCCCCGGCCACCCTGGCGCCCGCGACGCCCCGGGTGCCCCCGGCACCTCGGGCGGCAGAACCCGAGGCGCCCGGGGGCTCCGCGGCCCCCGGCGCGCCGGCGGCCGGGCTCCCGCCCGAGGTGGCGCGGCTCACGCCCGCGGCGCTGGCCCGGCTGCCGGCCGAGGTGCGCGTTGACTCCGGCGTGGTGCGCGTCGGCGGGGAGAGCGAGGCGGCGCGGCTGCGCCTGGAGGCACTGCTGTGCGACGCCGAGTGCGTAGTGCTGGGCGAGGCGGCGGACGCGGGATGCGGCGGAACCTGCTGCGCGCACGACCCCCGTTCGCCGCGCGAGCGGGGCGAGGCGTTGCGTTCGGCCATGACGCCCGACGTGAAGACGCCCAGCTTCCTGCGCCGCCGCGTGATCGCCAGGGACCACGGGCGTTGCCGCTGCTGCGGCGCGTGGGGCGAGTTGCAGGTCCACCACGTGGACCTGCGCTCCCTGGGCGGCCTCACCGTGATGGGCCGCCTGATCACCTTGTGCCACCGTTGCCACGCCCTGTGCCACGCCGGGCTGCTGGTGTTCGAGGGCGAGGACGCGGCCACGCTGACGGTCCGGCTGGGGCCCGACGGCGAGGCCGTGCGGGCGTTCCTCGACCAGTCCGGCCTGGCGGCGGTCGAGGTCGAGGAGCCCGCGCCGCTGGATCCGGCCCGATGGGGCGCGGAGAACCGCAGCGGCGCGCTGGCCGAGTTGCCCGCCGAGGTGGACGGGAAGTGGTGGTTGCGCCACGCGCCGGGGCTGCGCGTCGGCCGGGACGGTGGGCTCGAGGTGCGCGCGGGGGTCGTGCTCGCACAAGGCCCGGGCCCGCAGGGGCCGGCGGGGGAGGGCGTGGGCGACCGCCCCGACGCACCCGAACCGGGCGCGCCCCATCCGGACGCGCCCCAAAGGGAAGCGCCCCGCGAGGAGGCTCCGGCGGGCGTGTCCGCTGGAACGGAGGAGGGCGCTGACCCCGCAACGAACCGGGCTCTCCGGCCGGCGGACGTCCGCCGGCCGGGCCCTGACCGGGGGGTCTGCGAGCACGCCTTCGAGGGCCTGATCGGGATCCCCGGGACGCTCGAGCGCCTCGAGGTGGCCGCGCGCGCGGCCGCCGTGCGCGGGGAGCCGATGCCCCACACCCTGTTCCTCGGGCCGCCGGGGACCGGGAAGACCACGCTCGCCGAGCGCCTCGCCCGGCGCCTGGGGGCGCGGCTCGTGGGGGTGGCCGGTCCGCAGCTCGACACCCCGGCCGCGTTGCTCGGGCTCCTGGCCGGCCTGGAGCCTGGAGACCTGCTCTTCGTGGACGAGGTGCAGGCGGCGCGGCACGAAGTGCTGGAACTGCTCTACCAGGCCATGACGCACCGGAGCGTACCCCTCACGCTGCGCCAGCACGGCCACACGCGTCCGCTGCGCCTAAGGGTGGCCCCCTTCACGCTGGTGGCGGCGACGACCCGCCCCTCCGCGCTGCCCTCGGCGTTCAAGGGCCGCTTCGGGGTGCAGGAGAGCCTCGGCCACTACCCGGTCGAGACGCTGGCGCGCATCGCGCTGGCCCGCGCCGCGGAGTTGGGCCTGCCGCTCGCCCCCGGCGGGGCCGAGGTGTTGGCGGAGGCGGCGCGCGGCACGCCGCGGGAGGTCCGCCGGCTCACGGACCGGGTCGCCGACATCTGGCTCGCGGACGGGCGGGGCGGCGTGCTGGCGCCCGCCCAGGTGCGCGAGGCGTTGGGCCGCCTGGGCTACGACGCGGCGGGCCTTTCGCCCGACGAGCAGCGCTACCTGGCCCTCCTGGCCGAGCACGCCGGACCCGTTCCGCTGTCCTTGCTGGCGGGGGCCCTCGGCCTGGACCGTGACACGGTGGCCTTCGAGATCGAGCCCACCCTGCGCCGCCGGCGACTGGTCCGGGTCACCCCGCTGGGGCGGGAGGCCGCCCTGGCGGGGCGACACCGCAGCCCGGTCGAGACCCGGAGGTAGCCATGGACCTGCGCAGCCGACTCGAGTTCCTGCTCCGGGCCGGGCCCCCGGGCGCCGCGTCGGGAGAGGTGCACCGGCGGGCGCGGGCCGTGATGCTGGCCGATCCCCGCGGGGTGGCCCAGCCGGACTTCCGGCTGGAGCGGCCGGCGCCGCTCGAGTTCCTGGCACAGGTCTACGACGGCCTGTGCTTCGAGGGCGCCCTCACGGCCGCGCTGGCCGGGTTCCTCGACGCCCCCGTCGAGTTCCGGGTGTCGCCCCGGCTCACGGGCCGCCCCCTGGCCCTGGAGAAGGTCGGGGTCCGTTCGCTGCGCCGGGCCCGCGTCAGCTACTCGTCCGCCTACCTCGCCCCGGGGGTCTACCCCGAGCCCGAAGGAACCTGGCTGTGTGGGCACCTGTGCCGGGACCGCCTGGCCATGGTCCAGCGGCTGACCGAACAGGTGCTGCTCTGGCTCGCGGTCTGGTGCTGCCCGGAGGTCGAGGCCGGGCTCGAGCGTCTCGGCTCCATCCTCTTCGGGCACGTCGCGGGGGCCGCGCCCCTGCCCCCGCTCGGCGTGCGGCTCGAGGCGGTCCACGGAATCGCTCCGGGGGACCGGGTCGCCTTCGAGGTGGAGGGGGTGCCCTACCAGGGGGTCGTCGAGCGGGTGGGCCGGCGGGCCACCGTCCGGGTCGCCGACCCCGACCCCGACCTCGACCCTGGCGCCTGGGCGGGGGCCGATGGCCGGCCCGCGTCGAGGGCCCACGTCCCGCTCGGCCTGTTGCGCCGCCTGGCGTCGGGACCGGCGGGCGAGGCCCCGGACCCCCCTCCCCAGGCCGGCGAATCGTGGTGAAATCCCGACATTCCCCCGCTCGGATGCCGGCCCATGCGTGACGCCGCCCCGCCGCCCGCCGCCCCCCGAGTCCGGCTCTCGCTGCATTGCGTCGAGCGCTGCCGCGAGCGCGGCATCCCGCGCCGCATCATCGTCCAGGTGCTGCACCATCCCTTCGCCCGGGGGGACGCCGACGCCGAGGGCCGCCGCTGGGCCGTGGCGCCTGCGCTGTGCGGGGCGCCGCGCACCTGGCGCTGGGTCAAGGTGATCTACGAGCGGCCGCGCCCCGACCTGCGGCGCCTCGTCACGGCCTACTCCCTGGAGCGCCGGCCGCCGGGCGCCTGACCCCGCGCCCGCGCCCGCTCACGGGCGCTCGGCCTCGAGGCGCTGGCGCATCGCGGCGAAGGTCGCCGCGACCGTCGGATCGACCGTGGGATAGGCGGGCGCGAGGCCCTCGAGGGCCGCCACGACGATCGCCGCCACCGTCCGGCGCGCATAGGCCTTGTCGTCGGCGGGGATCGCGTACCAGGGCGCGTGCGGGCACGAGGTGGCCCGCAGTGCCGCCTCGTACGCGGCGTGGAATGCGTCCCAGCGGTCGCGGGCGTCCAGGTCGCCGGGATTGAACTTCCAGTGCTTCTCGGGCTCGTCGAGGCGCGAGAGGAACCGCCGGCGCTGTTCTGCCCGCGACACGTGGAGCCAGAACTTCAGGATCGCCGTCCCGTTGCGGGCCAGGTGCAGTTCGTGGTCGCGGATCGACGCGTAGCGCTCTTCCCAAAGGCGCGAGGCCTCGGGGCGCACGGGGAGGCGCTGCGCGTCCAGCAATTCCGGAAAGACCCGCACCACCAGGACCTCCTCATAGTAGGAACGGTTGAAGACGCCGATCCGGCCGCGGGACGGGAGGCGGCGGGCGCTGCGCCAGAGCCAGTCGTGATCCAGGTCCTCCGGCGTCGGGCGCTTGAAGTCGGTGACCTCCAGGCCCGCCGGATTCACGCCCTGGAACACGTGGCGGATCGCCCCGTCCTTGCCCGCCGCGTCCATGGCCTGGAAGACCACCAGGAGCGCCCAGCGGTCCTGGGCGAACATGGCGTGCTGCAGCCGCCCCATGCGCTCCCGCAGCGCGTCGAGTTCCTCCTTGAGCGCCGCCTTGCGCGGCGCGTCCGCCGGCGGCTGGGCCAGGGCCGCGGCGATCTCGAAGGCGCCGTCGAAGGGAACGAGGTAGGGGCTGGGGGGGGCCGAGAACATGGCCTCCTTCTACCGCGACCGCCCGGCGCGCGCGTGCAGCCCCGGGCGCGCGGGGGCCATGACACAAGCCGCGCGTGCACCACAAAGACGGTGCCCCGAGGGACCCCCGGCCCACAATGCCCGGGTCCATGTCCGCCGGCCCGCCCCCGTCCCCGCTCGAAGCCACGCTGCGCCGCCTGATGGGCGAGCGCATCCTCCTCCTCGACGGGGCGATGGGCACGATGATCCAGGCCGCGGGCCTCGGCGAGGCGGAGTTCCGCGGCGGGCGCTTCGCCGGACACCCGCGGGACCTCAAGGGCAACAACGACCTCCTCGTCCTGACCCGCCCGGACCTGATCCGGGGCATCCACGCCCAGTACCTGGAGGCCGGCGCGGACGTGGTCGAGACGAACACCTTCAACGCCACCGCCGTCTCCCAGGCCGACTACGGCACCGAGGACCTCGCCTACGAGATCAACGTCGAGGCCGCCCGGCTGGCGAAGGCCGCCTGTCGGGCCGCCATGGAGCGCGACCCGCACCGGCCGCGCTTCGTCGCCGGCGCCATCGGCCCGACCAACAAGACCCTCTCGCTCTCTCCGCGGGTCGAGGACCCCGCGTACCGGGCGCTGGGCTTCGACGCGCTCAAGGAGGCCTACCGCGACCAGGTGCGGGGGCTGCTCGACGGCGGGGCCGACCTCCTCCTCGTCGAGACCATCTTCGACACGCTCAACGCCAAGGCGGCGCTGTACGCGATCGAGGAGGAGGCCGAACGGCGCGGGAGCCGCGTCCCGGTGCTGCTCTCGGTGACCGTCACCGACCGCAGCGGCCGCACGCTCTCCGGGCAGACGCTGGAGGCGTTCTGGATCTCGGTCCGGCACGCGCGGCCGCTCGCCGTCGGGCTCAACTGCGCGCTGGGGGCGCGGGAGATGCGCCCGCACCTGGCCGAACTCGCGCGGGTGGCCGACACGGCCGTGCTCTGCTATCCGAACGCGGGGCTGCCCAACGCCTTCGGCCTCTACGACGAGGCGCCAGGGACCACGGCCGAGCGGCTGGGCGCCTTCGCCCGCGACGGCCTGCTCAACCTGGCCGGCGGCTGCTGCGGCACGACGCCCGCGCACGTCCGCGCGCTCGCAGAGGCGCTCAAGGGCGTGGCCCCCCGCCCGCTGCCCGCCTGGGGCGAGCCGCACACCCGTCTGGCGGGCCTCGAGCCGCTGCACATCCGCCCGGACAGCAACTTCATCCTCGTCGGCGAGCGGACGAACGTGACCGGCTCGCGGCGCTTCATGCGCCTGATCAAGGACGGCGACTTCGAGACCGCCCTGGAGGTGGCGCTCGACCAGGTCCGGGGCGGGGCCAACCTCCTCGACGTGAACATGGACGAGGGGATGCTGGACGCGACCCGCCTCATGCCGCGCTTCCTCAACCTCCTGCAGTCCGAGCCGGAGGCGGCCCGCCTGCCCGTGATGGTCGACTCCTCGCGCTTCGAGGTCATCGTGGAGGGCCTCAAGTGCGTGCAGGGCAAGGCGGTCGTCAACTCGATCAGCCTCAAGGAGGGCGAGGCGGACTTCCTGGCGAAGGTCCGGGAGGTCCGGCGCTTCGGCGCGGCGCTCGTCGTGATGGCCTTCGACGAGCGGGGACAGGCCGACACCACGGAACGCAAGGTCGAGATCCTCGAACGCGCCTGGCGCCTGCTGACCGGGCCGGCCGGCGTGGATCCGACGGACGTCATCTTCGACCCGAACATCCTCGCGGTCGCCACCGGCATCGAGGAACACGACCGCTACGCCCTGGCCTTCCTGGAGGCGACGGCCGAGCTCAAGCGGCGCTGCCCGGGGGTCAAGGTGAGCGGCGGCGTGAGCAACCTCTCGTTCTCGTTCCGCGGCAACGAGGCCGTGCGCGAGGCCATGCACGCCGCCTTCCTCTACCACGCCATCCAGGCCGGAATGGACATGGGGATCGTCAACGCCGGCCAACTCGCCAACTACGACGAGATCCCGCCCGACCTGCTCGAGCGCGTGGAGGACGTGCTCTTCGCCCGGCGGCCCGACGCCACGGAGCGCCTGGTGGCGTTCGCCGAGCGGGTGGGCCCGCGCGCCCGCCGCCAGGGGATGGACCTCGCCTGGCGCGAGGAGCCGGTGGAGGACCGCCTCAAACACGCGCTGGTGCAGGGGATCGTGGACTTCGTCGCGGGCGACGTCGAGGAGGCCCGGCAGAAGTACCCGCGGCCGCTCGACGTGATCGAGGGGCCGTTGATGGACGGCATGAAGATCGTCGGCGACCTCTTCGGGGCGGGAAAGATGTTCCTCCCGCAGGTGGTCAAGAGCGCGCGCGTCATGAAACTGGCCGTGGCGCAGCTCGAGCCCTACATGCAGGCGCCGGACCCGGCGGGCGGCGCGGCCCCGGCGTCCGCCGCGTCCGGGCGCCAGGGGCGCATCGTCCTGGCGACCGTCAAGGGCGACGTGCACGACATCGGCAAGAACATCGTCGGCGTCGTGCTCGGGTGCAACGGCTACGAGG
This sequence comes from Planctomycetota bacterium, assembly GCA_026647295.1. Taxonomy (GTDB): domain Bacteria; phylum Planctomycetota; class PLA2; order PLA2; family JAEUHO01; genus JAPKHB01. The sequence continues at coordinate 12,688 of JAPKHB010000071.1, forward strand.
TGATCGACCTGGGCGTGATGGTGCCCACCGACCGGATCCTGGAGACGGCGCGCGAGCGGGCGGCCGACGCGGTCGGCTTGAGCGGCCTCATCACGCCGTCGCTCGACGAGATGGTGCAGGTGGCCGCCGAGATGGAGCGGCGCGCCCTGCGCCTGCCGTTGCTCATCGGCGGCGCAACCACCAGCCGCCAGCACACCGCGGTGCGCATCGCACCGGCGTACGGCGCGCCGACCGTGCACGTCCTGGACGCCTCGCGGGTGACGGGGGTCCTCGGCGAACTGCTCGATCCCGGGCGGCGCGAGGCGGCGGTGCGCCGCAACCAGGAGGCCCAGGAGCGGCTGCGCGAGCAGTTCCGCCAGGGCCGGGGCCGGGCGCTGCTCTCCTTCGAAGAGGCCCGCGCGAACCGCCTGCGCATCGAGTGGCGTGCGG
>JAPKHB010000710.1 GCA_026647295.1 Planctomycetota bacterium
GCCCCGACGGGCAGCAACCGGGCGCACAGCCCCACGGCGCACAGCCGAACGGCGAGCAGCCCGGCCAACCGCGGCCGCAGCCCGGCGAAGCCGAGGGGGGGAGCGACGAGCGCCCCGGCGGCGTCCGCGGTTTGGCCGAACGCCTGCGCGACCTCGCCCGGCCCGGAGGCGACGAGCGCGAGCGCGCCCGCCAGAGCATCGACCGCGCCACGCTTCAGCAGGCGGTCGAGGCGCACCGCCGCGACCCGCGCTTCGTCGGGCTGGGCGAAGCGGACCTGCGCGCCGCCGTCCTGGCGCAGCTGGCCCAGCGCGCCCTGGCTGGCCGGATTCGCGGCTTCGACCTGCCGTTGCCGCGTGGCAGCAACCACCGCCACTGGGACGCTTATTTCAAGCTGCTGGAACGCTCCGGTCCGCGCACGCAGCGCGCCACCGTCTACGGGCGGGTAGTGCAGGGGCTGGCGCGCCTCGGCACGGACGCGGCCCCGCCCGGCGCGCCGACGACGCAGGTTACGAGCTATGGCCCCTACGATGTCAGCCAGCGCCGCGTCGCGCTGCAATACTGGCTCCAGTATCACTACGACGACTGGGCCAACCGGCATGAGGGCGAC
>JAPKHB010000711.1 GCA_026647295.1 Planctomycetota bacterium
GTCGGGCGCGCGCGTCATGCCGGCGACGGTCGCCGACTCGAGCGGATCAGGATCGAGCGACGCGAGGAGCACCGGGTTGACCAGGAGCTGCGCCGGGTGCTCGCCACCGGCGACGTACGCGGCGGCGACCGCGAGCCGCGGCGCGGGCACGACGACGACCGGGCCCCGCTCGTGGCCGGCGTCGCTCGCGAGCGCGCCGAGCACGTCGAGGCCGCTCGCGCCCGGCAGGCGCAGGTCGGTCACGATCACGTCGTAGGGCAGCCGGGCCGGGTCGCCGAGGCGCGCCAGCGCCCCGTCGCCGGTCGACTCCTCGTCCACCGCGCCGAAGCCGTCGGCGAGCGCCCGGGCGATGCCGCGGCGCAGGGTGTCGTTGTCCTCCACGACCAGCAGGCGCGCGGGGCGCGCGGTTCCGGAAGGGTCGCTCATGCCGGCGTCCTCATGACCTGCGCTCGCCGGCGGCGCGCGGCGCGCGCCCTTCGGGCGCTTGCAGCGGGAGCCGCACGTGGAAGACGGCGCCGCCCGTGGCGTCGCTGCCGAGCTCGAGCCGGCCGCCGTGGCCCGCCACGATCTTCTGGGCCTGCGCGAGGCCCACCCCCGAGCCCTCCTGC
>JAPKHB010000712.1 GCA_026647295.1 Planctomycetota bacterium
GGTCTTCGAACGCGAGGTGGAGCGCGCCGCCAACGCCCGGGGCCGGGGCCTCCTGCTCGGCATGGAGCTGCGCGACACCGCCGCCGCCACCACCCTCTCGCTGCGCGCCCTCGAGCGCGGCGTGCTCGTGAACGTCACCGCCGGCAACGTCCTGCGGCTCTTCCCGTCGCTCAACATCCCCGAGGACGAGCTCTTCGGCGCGCTCGACGCGGTGCTGGGGCTGGTGGCGGGCTGACAGGGTTGCCAGGAATCGTCTTCCGCGGGGCGCGAACGCAGCTGCTCGACCCCACCGCCCTCGTAGACGCGGCAGGTCGGGATTCCCGGCAACCCGGTGAGTTCACGAGCAGGCTCCGTCCGTTCGCAGCGCTTCGGGCCGGCCCGTCGCCGGCTCGAGCGCGCGGGCCAGCACGCTCCGGATGCGCGCCACGTGGGTGCCCTCCCAGTAGACGCGCCCGCACGCGGGGCACGCGACGAAGCGCTCGTGGCGCTCGCGCACCCGGGCGGGCACGCGCGTCTCGACCTCGGCGGCCGGGAGCGGCGCCAGCGCGGTGTTGCAGCGCGAGCAGCGACTGAAGGGCCGCGCCTTCGGGCCGAGGTCGAAGGCCTG
>JAPKHB010000713.1 GCA_026647295.1 Planctomycetota bacterium
GTGAGACTGGGGAACAGGAACAGATCGGCCGACGCGTAGTGCGCGGCGAGGTCCTCGCCGTGACGCATGCCGACGAAGACGGCATCGGGGTGGGCGCGCGCCAGCGCCGCACGCTGGGGGCCGTCGCCGACCAGGACCATGCGCGCGTCCGGGCGCAGGCGGCGGATCGCTGCGAAGGCGCGCATCGCAAGGCCGAGGTTCTTCTCCGGCGCCAGGCGGCCGACGCTGATCACCGCGGCGAGGTTGGGATTGACGTTGCGCCCGACGATGGACTGCAGCCCGAGCACCGTCGCCGCCGCCGGCAGGGCTGCCCGGCTCGATCGCGCTCCCGAGTACGCCACGCTGCACGCCCAGGCCCTGCTCGCCGCCGGCGACGAGCGCCTCGCCGCCAGCGAGCTGGCGCGCGCCCTCGCCGCCCGCCAGGTGCCGGTGGCGGCGCTCGAACTGGCCGCCGCCGTACATCGCGACCCCGCGCCGCTCGCACGCCTCGATCGCCTCGAAGAGCCGGGCGACCGATCCGAACCGGGACGGCTTGATGTTGAGGTGGCGGACGGGCACCGGCAGAGCATCCACGTCCGCGAGCGAGTAGACGGGGGCGTCGAAGGAA
>JAPKHB010000714.1 GCA_026647295.1 Planctomycetota bacterium
GCCGATGAGGTGGATGGCGGCGCGCTGCCCTACGCCACACCGCATCTGGACGACTTCGAGCGCCGTTACTGCTACGACCGCTTCTGGTCTGCGAGCGGCGCAGCGCCCTGGACCCGCTACCTGTGCAGCGGCCACGCGCTGGTGGTGGTGGGCGATGCGAAGTCGGCCTATTTCACCGACCGCGAGCGCGGCGTGCTGGCGCAGTTCCGCCACCAGCACTTCCTGCTGTTCCTGATCGCGCACTTCCAGAAGTCGGCGCTGCTGATGTTCTCCGAGCGCCTGGTCGAGGCGCTCAAGCGCCTGCATGTCACCGACCCGGAGAGCGTGCGGCGCTTCAAGCGCGCGATCCGCGCCAGCTTCGAGGGCTTCCTGCGCTTCACGCATCGCTACTGGTTCCACGACATCGCCGAGCAGGCGCAGACACGCGCGCTGTTCCGCATGACCAGCGCGCATCTGGGCACCGACGCGCTGTACGCCGAGATCAAGGAGCGCACCGCGGACATGAACGGCTACCTCGAGGCCGACAGCCTGCGCCGCCAGGCCAACACCGTGGTGCGCCTGACCGTGGTGACGATCTTCGGCCTCATCGGCACCATCACCACCGGC
>JAPKHB010000715.1 GCA_026647295.1 Planctomycetota bacterium
GCCGCCTACCGCTCGCCGTTCAGCGTCCCCAGCCGCTTTACCGTTAGCGACCGCGCCGAGTTTGTGGATACGGTTTACATGGGCGCCTGGCCGCGTGAGGTCTTGACGCAGGTCGGGCGCTTTGACGAGGCGCTGGCGGTCAACGAGGACTATGAGCTAAATTATCGCATTCGCCGCTCCGGGGGGCGCATCTACCTGGCGCCGGACATCTGCTCGCGCTACTACGGGCGGCAGACGCTCGGCGCGCTGTGGCGGCAGTTCGCGCGCTACGGCGCGTGGAAATGCCGCGTGCTGGCGCAGCATCCGCGCTCGACACGCCCGCGCCACCTCGTCGCGCCTGCTTTCGTCGCAGTTGTGCTCGGCGGCGCGCTGCTCGGCGCCGCCGCCGCGCTGACCGCGATCGCCGTCCTGCTCACCCCCGATCGCGCCCCCTGGCGGCGCGCGCTGCCGCTGCTCGCCGCGCACGGCGAGACGCCCGGGCTCGACGAATACGATCTCGGCGTGCGCGGCTGGCTCGCGCGCATGAAGGGCCCGCGCGAGGGCGACGCGGCGTTCGCCGTGCGCCGCCTCGCCGCGCGCGTGCGCGATCCGTTCGTGTTCGAGA
>JAPKHB010000716.1 GCA_026647295.1 Planctomycetota bacterium
GGTGCCCTCGGGCATCGTTCGCGAGGGCGTGGCCTGCTTCATCGGCAACGGCGTGGTGCTCGACGCGCACCACCTGCTGTCCGAGATCCGCACCCTCGAAGCCGGCGGCATCAAGGTGCGCGACCGCCTGCGCGTGAGCCCGGGCTGCCCGCTGATCCTCGGCTATCACGCCGCGCTCGACCGCGCGCGCGAGGCCGCCAAGGCCGCCTGCGACAAGATCGGCACCACCGGCAAGGGCATCGGCCCCACCTACGAGGACAAGGTCGCTCGCCGCGCGCTGCGCGTGTACGACCTCTTCGACCGCGAGCGCTTCGCCGCCAAGCTGAAGGCCAACCTCGAGTACCACAATTTCGTGCTCACCCAGCACCTCGGTGCCGAGCCGGTCGAGCGCCGGCGCGTCGATCCCCGCGAGCTGCGCGAGGTGGAAGAGCGGCCACGCGCGGTCCGTCGCGCTCGGCGGCGACGCCGGCGGGAGCGCGGCGCGCAGGTGCTCGCGGAGCTCGCAGAGCGGGCCCTCGAAGGAGATGGAGCGCGCCGCGTGCGCGAGCGCGACGCGCTCGAGGAGGAGGCGCACCGCGAGGAAGTCCGCGAGGCGCGCCGGCAG
>JAPKHB010000717.1 GCA_026647295.1 Planctomycetota bacterium
CGTCGCCTACATCCGGACCCTGCGCCCGTAGGCGGCCGACCGGCCGGGCGCCTGCGCTAGGCTGCGGCGCGTGACGTCGAACGATCCCCCCGAGCGCCGGGATCCGCCGGCGTCGCCCCCGGCCCCGCGCGCGACGGCCGGTGCGGAGCGGCCTCCCGTGCCCGTCCCCGCCGCCGATCGCGGCGTCGGGCCCGGCGACGCCCTCACCCGCTACCTGGCCGAGCTGCGCCGGGTCACCCGCCGCGGCGGGCGCTTGGTCCTCGGCGGCGTGGCCTTCGCCGACGCGGCGGCCGCGGCCGTCGCCGGCGACGCCGCGCTCGCTCCGGGCCTCAACCCGCTCGCGATCGTCGCCACCGACCAGGCCGGGCACGCGCGCAAGGCGAACCGCTCGATCCTCGCGGCGAGCTACCTCGCGCCCGGCGCGCACAACCCGCACGGCGCGGCGATGGTGCTGACCGACGCGATCGTCGCGGCCATCGAGCAGGTGACGGCACACGGGCCGCGCACTCGCGACATGGGCGGCGACGCGTCGACGGCCGAAGTGGGGCGCGCGGTCGCGCAGGCGCTCGAACGGCTGCCGTAGCGGCGATCCGGCCCACGATGC
>JAPKHB010000718.1 GCA_026647295.1 Planctomycetota bacterium
GGTGATCATCAACTGGATCAAGACCGGCAGCGCCCGCGACGGAAGCCGGGTCACGATCTTCACCCCGCCGGTGGTGGGGTGGGTGAGAATCGAAACAAATGGCACGCGGGCGTCGGCCAGCCGCGCCAGCCGCGCGGAAGTCTTGGCCATTTGCATCAGGGAGAGTGCGCCTTCCATCATGCGGGCCCCGCCGGAGGCGCAGATGATGATGAGCGGCTGCCGCCGATACAAGGATTCATCCGCGGCCAGGGCGATTTTCTCGCCCACCACCGAGCCCATGCTGCCGCCGATAAAGCTGAAATCCATCACCGCCAGCACCAGCCGCTGGCCCGCCAGCCGGCCGTAACCGGTGATCACCGCATCGAAGACGCCGCTCTTGCGCGCGGCTTCTTTGAGCTGATCGCTGTATTTTTTGATGCCCTTGAACTTCAGCACATCGACCGGCACGATGTTGGCGTTGAACTCCTCGAAGCTGCCTTCATCCAACAGAAACCGGAGGTAGGCGCGGGCGGTGGCGCGAAAATGATACCCGCACTTGGCGCAGACAAAGAAGTTCTTCTCCAGATCCGGTTTGTAGATGATCTCGTCGCACGCCGGACACTA
>JAPKHB010000719.1 GCA_026647295.1 Planctomycetota bacterium
CGCGTTCCGCGCCCGCCTGGGCTGGGATCAGCAGCATCTGGTCATCGGCGCGGCCGCGTCCCTGGCCCCCAACAAACGCCACGATCTCTTCATCGCCGCGGCCCGGCGCCTGGCCCCCCATTTTCCCCAGGCCCGCTTCCTGATCTGCGGCGACCTGCCCGCGGGCGCGCCGCCCGATCACGCGCAGGAACTGCGCGCGCGCGCCGCCGATCTGCTGGCCGCGGGCCGCCTGGCCCTGCCCGGCCACATCGAGGAGATGGCCGCGGCCTACGCGGCCATGGATCTCCTCCTCTTCCCCTCCGACGTCGAAGGCTTCGGCCTCACCCCGGCCGAGGCGATGATGATGGGCGTGGCCGTGGTGCGCACCGACACCGCCGGCGCCGCAGACATGATCGAAAATGGCCGCACCGGCTTCATCGTCCCGGTGGATGATCTGGACGCGCTCACCGCGGCCGCGGCCCGTCTGCTGGCCGATGCAGCGCTGCGCGGCCAGGTGGCCTCGGCCAGGTGCTCGAGCAGCAGGCGATCGTCAACATGCCGCTGAGCGGGCGCAACTTCATCCAACTGGCTACGCTCGCGTCGGGCGCCGTGCCCATCGGGATC
>JAPKHB010000072.1 GCA_026647295.1 Planctomycetota bacterium
ACCCCGGATCCCCCGTTCTCGCCGTGAGCCGCGCCCCGTCCCCGCCCGACCCGGAGCAGGAGCTCCCGCGCATGACGCTCGCGGAGCACCTGGTCGAGTTGCGCACCCGGGTGGTGCGGGCCCTGATGGCCGTCGCCGTGGCCATGGTGGGCACGGTGTTCTGGTACCGGGAGATCTACGAGTTCCTGGCGGCGCCCTACTACGAATCGGCCGCCGCCCTGGGCCTTGCCGGGCAGCAACTCTCGGCCATCGACCCGGCGGAGGGCTTCTTCCAGCCCCTCAAGGTGTGCTTCATCGCGGGCGTGGTCGCCGCGGCCCCGGTGGTGCTCTGGCAGATGTGGGGCTTCGTGGCCGCGGGCCTGTACGCCCACGAGCGCCGGGCGGTGCGGGTGTTCTTCCCCGTCTCGCTCGGCCTCTTCGCCCTGGGCCTGGTGGCCGCCTACCTGCTGCTCATTCCGTTCGGCATGCGCTTCCTGATCGCCTGGAACCAGGAACTCGGGGTGCGCACCGACTTCCGGATCTCCGGGTACGTCTCCACCTGCCTCACCATGCTGTTCGGCATGGGGTTCATCTTCCAACTCCCGTTGGTGATGCTGTTCCTCTCGGCCACCGACATCGTCTCGCGGGCGACCTGGAAGAAGGGCTGGCGCATCGCCGTCGTGGTCGCCTTCGTCCTGGGCATGATCCTTACGGACCCGAGCCCCATCACCCAGATCATGATGGCCGTGCCCATCATCGGCCTGTACTTCCTGGGGATCTGGAGCACGCGCTTCGTGGGCGAGGACGCCGAGCGGTTCCGGATCTGGAAGGCCTGGCCGCTGCTGCTCGGGCTCGTGGCCTTCGTGTTGATGCTGGTGTACGCCGACGAGTTGAACGACCTGGCCGCGGGCCTCTTCGGGGCCGCGGGGCCGGCGCCGACGCCGGCCGCGCCGGGCGCGACCCCAAACGGTGGGGGCGGCTGACGACTCCGCGTACAGTCCCTGCCCCATGCGCATCGCCCTGCTCGGTTGGGAAGGCTCCGGCAAGACCACGGTGTTCAACGCCGTGGCGGACGCCCCCGTCGCCCCCACGCCCGGGGTGCGCCAGACCGAGACCCACGTCCAGGTGGTGCGCGTGCGCGACGCCCGCCTGGAGCGCTGCCGGGAGATCTTCCAGCCGCGCAAGTACACGCCGGCGGGCCTCGAACTCTGGGACCCGCCGGGGCTGCCCCCCGGGACGGCCGAGGCCGACAAGGAGCGCCGCCACCGCCGGCTGGCCGCGCTGCGCGAGGCCGACGCGTTCGTCCTGGTCGTGCGGGGCTTTGCGACGGACCAGTACCCCTACGAGCGCGCGGCCCCCGACCCCCGCGAGGACCTCCTTCGGCTGGCCGAGGAACTGATCACGGCCGACTTCGTCATCGCGCAGACGCGGGCCGAGAAGTTGCGCGAGCAGATCCTGCGCAAGGCGCGGACGCAGGACCAGGACCGCCTGGAACTCGCCGTGCTCGACAAGTGCCTGGAGCGGCTCGAGGCGGGGCGCGACCTGGCGGACCTCGCCCTGGACGAGGCCGACGAGAAGCGCATCCGGGGCTTCCAGTTCTTCGCCCGCAAGCCGTGCCTGCTCCTGGTCAATGGCCCGGTGGGCCTCCCGGAGGGGTTGGCCTCCGCCTGCGCGCTCACGCTGCGCGGGGCGAGCGCGATGGACGCCCAGATCGACGCCGAACTGAACGCGATGGACCCCGCGGACCGACCGGCCTTCATGGCCGAGTTCGGGATCGAGGCGCCGGCGGCCGACCGCTTCGTCGGGGAGGTGTACCGCGGCGTGGGGCTGATCTCCTTCTTCACCGTGGGGGAGGACGAGGTGCGCGCCTGGACGATCCACGCGGGCGACCCGGCCGTCGTCGCCGCCGGCCGCATCCACACCGACCTCGCCAAGGGCTTCGTGCGGGCCGAGGTGTTCCCGTTTGACGCCCTGGACGCCGCGGGCTCGATGCGCGAGCTCAAGGCCCAGGGCGGCGTGCGGCTGGAGCCCAAGGACTACCGCGTGAAGGACGGCGACATCGTCCACATCCGCAGCGCGCTCTGACGCTGGCGCCCCGGCCGGCGCGCTGGTACACCAAGGCCGTGCCGGTCCGCCCGCTGCGCGCAACCCTCTGTCTGGCGGGCAGCGAACTCGTGCGCGGCGAGCGCCGCGACCGAAACGGCGCCTGGATGGCCGCGCGGCTGGAGGCCGCGGGCGCGCGCGTCGGCGCCTGGTTCGTGGCCCCCGACGACGAGCCGGCGCTGGCCGAGACGCTGCGCGCGGCCGCAGGGGGGGCCGACCTCCTGGTGGTGAGCGGGGGGCTTGGCCCCACGGCGGACGACCGCACGCGCGAGGCCCTGGCCCGCGCGACGGGGCAGGCCCTCTCGGAGCACCCCGAGGCCTGGGCGCAGGTGGCCGCGGCGTTGGCGGCGCGGGGCCGCCCGGCGGACCCCGCCCAGCGCCGCCAGGCCCTCCTGCCCGCGGGCGCCCGCCCGTTGCCCAATCCGGTCGGGGTCGCCCCGGGTGTCGCGCTCGCCTGGGGGGCGACCCAGGTGTTCCTGCTGCCGGGCGTGCCGGCGGAACTGGAGGCGATGTTCGAGGCCGAGGTGCTCGCCTGGCTGCGCGCGCGCGGCGGCGCGCCGCCGGCCGCGACGGCGTCCCTGGGCCTCGTGGGCCTGATCGAGACCGAGGTGGAGGCAGCGCTCGCGGACCTCGCCGCGCGCGAGGGCGTGAGCGTCGGCTACTACCCCCACGCCGGAGAGGTGGAGGTCCGGCTTCGGGCCGATGGCGCGGGGGCCGCCGCGCGCCTGGCCCGGGCCGAGGCGGCGGCGCGGGCGGCGCTGGGCGCGCACGTCTACGGGCCGCCACCCGCCGGGCGCATCGAGGCCGCGGTCGTGGCCCTGCTGCGCGAACGGGGGCTCACCGTGGCGACGGCCGAGAGCCTGACCGCCGGGGCCGTCGCGGCCCGGATCGCCGGCGTCCCGGGGGCGAGCCGGGTGCTGCGCGGCGGCGTGGTGGCCTACGCCACGGCGCTCAAGTGCGACCTGCTGGGCGTGGACCCGGCGCTGATCGCGCGCCACGGCGTGGTGAGCGAGCCGGTCGCCCGCGCGATGGCCGCCGGCGTGCTCGCGCGCACCGGGGCCGGCAGCGCCGTCGCCACGACCGGCGTCGCGGGCCCGGATCCGCTCTGCGAACCGGACCGCCCGCCGGTGCCCGTGGGGCGCGTGTGCGTGGCCGCCGGCCGGGCCGGGGGGGCCCCGGAGGCCCGGACCCTCACCCTCGCGGGCGACCGGGCGGGCGTCCGGGAGCGCAGCGTGGTGGCGGCCCTGGACCTCCTGCGCCGCGTGCTGGGGGCCCCGGCGTAGGATGGGCGGCGCGACGGTCCCCGGTGGTGCAACTGGTAGCACACCAGACTTTGGATCTGGGTGTTGGAGGTTCGAGTCCTCCCCGGGGAGCCATTCGACTCGGGCCGCAGACGGCCCTCGCGCATGGCCTCCGGCCCTTTCGGCCCGGGGCGGATGGCCCCGGGCGGCCGGCCGGCGGCGCGGGGGGGCGCCCGACACGAAGGCCCAGCGCCCCGTGCGTATGATGGCCCCTTCTTCGCGGAGGCATCCACCATGGGCAGGCTCCTCGCATTCATCCTCGGCGGCCTCGCGCTGGCCCTGTACGGCCCGCACCTCTTCATGAGCGCCGAGCAACTCGCCGAGTACCGCAACTGGTGGGTGACCGAGCTCCTGGGCGGGGGCGAGGACGCGGCGAGTTGGTACCAGAAGATCTTCGCCTACGGGCCCGGCATCTTCGCCGGCATCGCCCTGCTGCTCTTCGCCGTGCGCGGGCGCGACTGACCGGTGGCTCTCCGACGGCGCACGGCCGGCGCCCGGCCGCTCCAGGTGCTCGTGCTGGCCGCCGGCCGCGGCCGGCGCCTGGCCACCGGCCCCGACGCCCCGCCCAAGGTGCTCGTCGAGTGTCTGGGGCTGCCGCTGCTGGAGTGGGTGCGCCGGGCGGTGGCGCCGCTGGGCGCGCGCGCGACCGCCGTGGTGGTCGGGCACGGCGCGGCCGAGGTCCGCGCGTGGCTCAAGACGGGCTGGAAGGGGGCGCGCGCCGTCGTGCAGGAGCCCCAGGCCGGTACGGGCCACGCCGTGCGGGTGGCGCTCGAGGCCCTGCCGGGCTGGCGGGGGGACGTCCTCGTCGTGAGCGGGGACGTGCCCCAGGTGACCGCCGGGGACCTCGAGGCCCTGCTCGACGCGCACCGGCGCACGGGCGGCCCGGCGGCGCTGGTCACGGGCCGCGCGGTCGACCCCGGCCGTCTGGGGCGGGTGCTGCGCGACCCCGGGGGGCGCTTCCTTGGCGTCGTGGAAGCGCGGGACGCCGGACCCGACGCGCTCGCCCGGGAGGAGTTCAACGCCGGCCTGTACGCCTTTGACCTCGCGGCGCTGCGCCTGGGCGTCGCGAACCTCGGGCGGGACAACGCGCAAGGGGAGGAGTACCTCACCGCGGCGCTGGGCCGCCTGGCGGCGGTCGGCGCGGTGGCGACCGTGCCCGCCGCGGATCCGCACGCCCTGCTGGGCGTCAATGACGCCGCCGACCTGGCCCGGGCGGCCGCGCTGCTGCGTCGGCGCGTCGCCTCCGGGCACCTGGCGGCCGGCGTGCGGGTCGTCGACCCCGAGACCACGGTGATCGAGCCCGACGTCGAGATCGCCGCCGGCGCCCGGATCCTGCCCTTCACCTACGTCGCGCGCGGCTGCCGCATCGGCCCGCGCTGCGTGGTGGGGCCGTTCGCCCACCTGCGGGGCGGAACCGTGCTGGAGGAAGGCGCGCAGATCGGGAACTTCGTCGAGGCCAAGGCCGCGGTGCTGGCGCCGGGGGCCAAGGCCAAGCACCTCACCTACCTGGGCGACGTGAGCGTCGGGGCGGAAGCCAACGTCGGCTGCGGCACCGTCACGGCGAACTACGACGGGCGGCGCAAGCACCGCACCGTGATCGGCCCCGGCGCGCGCATCGGCTCGGGGACGGTGCTCGTCGCGCCGGTGACGGTCGGCGAGGGGGCGGTCACGGGGGCCAACGCGGTGATCCTCACCGACGTGCCCGCCGGCGGGACGGCCGTGGGCGTCCCGGCGCGGCTGCTCGCGCCGCGCCCGGCGGCCCGGGCCGCCGGGGCGGCGCCGGCCGCGCCCCGCCGAAAGGGCGCGAGGACGAAGGCGCGCGCGGGACGCCCCGCGCGCAAGGGAGGTCGGGCGTGACGAACCGCAGCCTGGAGATCATCGCGGGCAACGCCTGCCCGGCCCTCGCCGACGACATCGCGCGCGAGTTGAGCGTGCGGCGCACCAGCGCGCGGGTGGGCCGCTTCCCCGACGGCGAGATCGACGTGCAGATCAACGCCAACGTGCGGGGGAGCGACGTGTTCCTGGTCCAGAGCACCTCGCCGCCGGTCAACGAGAACCTGATGGAGCTGCTGCTGCTCATCGACGCGGCCCGGCGGGCCTCGGCCGCCCGCATCACGGCCGTCATCCCCTACTACGGCTACGCCCGCAAGGACCGCAAGGACGAAGGCCGCGTGCCCATCACCGCCAAGCTCGTCGCCAACCTGCTGGTGCAGGCGGGCGCGCACCGGGTGCTCACCGTGGACCTGCACGCGGCCCAGATCCAGGGCTTCTTCGACATCCCGGTGGACCACCTCTACGCCTCGCCGGTGCTGGTGCGCCACTTCCGCGAGCAGCGCATTTCCGACCTGACCGTCGTGGCGCCGGACGTGGGCTCCTCCAAGATGGCCCGCGGCTACGCCAACCGCCTCGGCGGCGACCTCGCGATCGTGGACAAGCGGCGCGTCTCGGCCGACCGCATCGAGGTGGGCGCGGTGATCGGCGAGGTGAAGGACCGGAACGTCCTGCTCATCGACGACATGATCAGCACCGCGGGGTCGATCACGGAGGCGGCCCGGCTCTGCGTGGCCCGGGGGGCGCGCAGCGTGCGCATCGCGGCCACCCACGCGGTGCTGTGCGGCCCGGCGCGCGAGCGCCTGGCGGCGGCCCCGGTGGAGGAGGTCGTCCTGACCGACACGATCCCCGTCGACCCGACCGGCCTGGACCGGCTGACGGTGCTGCGCACCGCCCCCCTGCTCGCCGAGGCCATCATGCGGGTGCACACCGAGCAGAGCTTGAGCGTCCTGTTCCAGCGCGAGGCGTGAGCGCCCGGCGGGGGGCGGACCCCGCGTCCGCCCCCCGCCCGCCCGGGCCGCCGGCCCCCCCGGCCGGGGGCGGCCAAGCCCCCGGGGGGGGCCGCCGGCTCGCGGGCTGGTGTATCGCCCGTGTCCCCGTACCCTGCCCGGTTCGCCGGCCGCTCCCGTCGCGGGGCGGCGGCGGGCCCCCGGAGGTGCGCCATGGAATTCATCACCCTCGAAGTCAAGCCGCGCGAGCGCCTGGGCACGGGGCCCGCGCGCCGGGCCCGGCGGGAGGGCCGCATCCCGGTGGTCCTGTACGGGATGGGGCGGCGCAACTTGAGCCTGGAGCTGTCCGCCGAGGGCCTCGATCGCTTCCTGCGCACCGGGAGCCACCTGGTCGAGCTGCGCATGGGCGAGGAGACCCGTCCGGCGATCGTGCGCGAGGTGCAGTACGACCCCCTCACCTCGGCGGTCGTGCACGTGGACTTCCAGCGCGTGGACAAGAACGTCGAGATCGACGACCAGGTGCCCGTCGTGCTCAAGGGCGTGGCCCGGGGCACGAAGGAAGGCGGGGTGCTCCAGCACCTGCGGGACCGCGTCGGGGTGCGGGCCCGCCCGCGCGACCTGCCGCAGGAGATCGTGGTGGACGTGTCCGACCTCGGGGTGGGCGACGGCGTGCACGTCGCGGACCTGGCGCTGCCCGCGGGGGTCACGCCGACCGACGAGCCGGGGACCCTCGTGGTGCAGGTGACCGAGTTCCGCCCGCAGGTCGTGGAGACCCCGGCCGAGGTCGCCCCGGAGGGCGCCGTCGCGGCGGGCGCCACCCCGCCGCCCGCCGGCGACGCCGCCCCGGCGCGCTAGCCCGCCGGCCGCATGCGGGCGTGGTCCGGGAGTCGTGAGGCGCCGCGCCGCGGGGGGCGACCCCCCGGCCCGTCGGCCGCACGGCCCGCCCCCGGCGGTCCGATCCGGGCCGCCGCCCGTCCGCGGGGCGGCCCGACACGGAGGGTCGGGTGAGCCCGCGCCTGCTCTTCGGCCTGGGCAACCCGGGCAAGGCCTACGCGCAGACGCGCCACAACGCCGGTTGGCAGGCGCTGGACCGCCTGGCGGCGCGCCACGGGGGTGAATTCCGCCGCACCCGGCTGCTCCACGCCGAGGTCTGCGACCTTCGCGTCGAGGAGCCGCGGCTGCTCCTGGTCAAGCCCCAGTCCTTCATGAACCTCGTCGGGCCCGTCCTGGTCCGGGCGCTGGACGTGTACGAACTCGACCGGACCCAGGCGCTGGTGCTCGTGGACGACTTCATGCTGCCCTTCGGGCGCCTGCGGCTACGGGCCACGGGGTCGGCCGCGGGCCACAACGGGCTCAAGAGCATCGAGGAGGCGCTGGGCGGGGCCCAGTATCCGCGCCTGCGCCTGGGGATCGGGCCGGCCCCCCCGGGGGCCGCCTGGGCCGACTACGTGCTCAAGCGCTACGACGCGGCCCAACGCCGGGCCCTTCCGGACCTGCTGGACCGGGCGGCCGACGCCGCCACCACCTGGGCCCGGGAGGGGCTCGATGCGGCCATGAACCGCTACAACCCGGCCGGGGAGTAGCGCGGCGGCCCCCCGGGGCCTGTGGGGCCCGCGGGACGCCGCGCGCCGAGGGCGCGCCCCGGGCCCTGGCCGCCCCGGGGTCCGCCCCAGGGCCCCGGAGCGGGCCGGGCCCTGCCGGCCGTCGGGCCGAGGGCCCGGCCCCCAGCGCACGCGCTTCCGGTTGGGGTCGACGCGCGTTGCTGCTACTGTCGCCCGCTTGCGAACGAGAGGGCGGCCCCCCGGCCCCCCGACGGCTCCACGGAGAGTGCCAGGACCCCCATGACGACCCGCGAATACGAGGCGATGTTCCTGCTGGACAACAACGCCGCCACGGCCGACTACGCCGCCGTCTCGAGCGCGGTGGACGAGATCCTGCGCAAGCACGGGGCGGACCTCGTCCTGCAGGAGAAGTGGGACGAGCGCAAGCTCGCCTACGACATCCGGGGCCACCGCCGCGGCACCTACTACCTCGTCTACTTCCGGGCCCCGACCGAGGCCATCGCCCGGGTCAACGAGGACATGCGCCTCATGGAGACCGTGCTGCGCCACCTCATCCTGGTCCTGGACGAGCCCATCGAGACGCACGTCCAGAAGCGGGCGGAGGAGCGCGAGAAGCTGGCCGAGGACAACCGCCGCCACGCGCTGGGCGGTTGGGGCGACAGCCGCCGCAAGCGCGACCGCCGCTCGCGGCGTGAGGACGGCGAGTCCGACGGCGACGAAGGCGACGAGGTCTTCGACGTCGACACCGACGATGCGGACGGGCCGGGCTTCGATGGGGAGGCCGGCGCGGAGGACGAGGAGCGGTCGGCCCGGCCGGCGCGCCCGGGGCGGCGCTAGCCGCGCCCCCCGCGAGGAAGCACGCACATGGCAAGCAACACGAAGCTCAAGAACATCCGCAAGCTCCTCAAGAAGCAGACGGAGCGCAACCGCTGCCGCTTCACGCGGGCGGGCGTGCACTTCATCGACTACAAGGACGTCCCCACCCTGCAGAAGCTCGTCAGCCAGCAGGGCAAGCTGTACGGGCGCCAGCGCACCGGGACCCACAGCCACTTCCAGCGCAAGCTGAAACTGGCCATCAAGCGCGCCCGCTTCCTGGCGCTGCTGCCCTACGTCGGGCGCTAGCCGCCCCGCACGGCCCGATCCGGAGAGAGCCATGGCGATGAAGGTGCTGCTGCGAAGGACCATCGACGGGGTCGGCCAGGTCGGCCAGGTCGTGCGCGTGCGCAACGGCTACGCGCGCAACTACCTCTTCCCCATGGGCTACGCGGCGCTCGTCACGCCGGACGCGATGGCGCGCATCGAGAAGGACAAGGCGGCCGACGCCGTCCGCCAGGCCGAGTTGGCGCGCGAGCGCCAGGCCGTGGCCGAGCGTTTGGCCGCCCTGACCCTCACCATCGAGGCCCGCGCCGGCGAGGACGGGCACCTGTACGGATCGGTCGGGCCCCGCCACGTCCTGGCCGCCCTGGCCGAGCAGGGCCTCAAGTTCGAGGAGCGCCACGTGCGCTTCGATCCCGTGCGCGAACTGGGGGAATACGAGGTGACCGTCGCGCTAACGCGCGAGCAGGCCGTCCCGGTGAAGCTCTTCGTGGTGCAGGACGCCCGCGAGGCGGCGCTGATGGCCGAGGAGGCCCAGCAGGCCGCCGCCCAG
Organism: Planctomycetota bacterium; assembly: GCA_026647295.1. Classification (GTDB taxonomy): domain Bacteria; phylum Planctomycetota; class PLA2; order PLA2; family JAEUHO01; genus JAPKHB01. Next base: position 9,374 of record JAPKHB010000072.1, read on the forward strand.
GGCGCCGCCGCCGAGGGCGAGCCCTGGACCGGGCCGGGGGTGGTCCAGGACGAGTGAGGCGCGCCGGGCGGCGCCGGCCGCGCGCCGCCGCCGGGAGGGGCCGACCCACGCGGGCGCCCCCCGGACCGTGGGCGTCCGGCCCACGCGAGGGCTTGACCCGCGCGCCGCGGGCTGGCATAAGGCCACGGCCAGCGCTGGCATAAGTCATTGCCAGCAAACGAGTTACGACGGAGTCCCGTGGAATGCCGGTGGAAAGGCGGTGCGAAACCGCCGGGCCGGGTCGCGCGATTCCCGTCGGAGCCCGGGGGCACCATCGGGAGGCAGGATGATCGACCGGTCCGCCCCAGCCCCCGCCCCGGCCCGCATCGAGCGCGTCCCGCCCCACAGCCTGGAGGCGGAGATGGCCGTGCTGGGCTCGGTCCTGCTCGACGGCGAGGTGATGGGCCAGGTCGTGGCCCTGCTCAAGCCCGAGGACTTCTACCGCACGGCCCACGGGCGGGTCTTCGAGGTCATGCAGGGCCTGTACGACCGGGGCGAGCCCCTGGACGTGCTCCTGGTGATGCGGGAGTGCGAGCGGCGCGGCCTGCTCGAGGGCATCGGGCCCGACTACCTGGGCGAACTGGCCGGCGTGGTCGCCTCGCCGGCCAACGCCGAGCACTACGCCCACATCGTCCGCGAGAAGGCCATCGCCCGCCAGTTGATCGCCGCCGCCTCGGAGATCCAGCAGGCGGCCTACGCCGAGGAGGGCCGCGGCGAGGAACTGCTCGAGCTGGCCGAGGCCAAGATGTTCGAACTGGGCAACCGCCGGGAACTCGGGCAGGCCCAGGACGTCAAGAGCCTGCTGAACGAGACCTTCGAGGAACTGCAGCGGGGCGAAGGGCCGGTGGCGGGCGTGTTGAGCGGGTACCACCACTTCGACGACCTCACCAGCGGGCTGCGCCCGGGCGAGTTGATCATCATCGCGGGCCGCCCGTCGATGGGCAAGACGAGCTTCGCCATCAACGTGGGGATGAACGCCGCCGTGCAGGGCGGCAAGGCCGTGGCGATCTTCAGCCTGGAGATGACGGCGCAGAACATCGTGCGCAACATGCTCTGCGCCCGCTCGTCGATCCCGGCGCAGAAGCTGCGGCGCGGCGGCCGCTTCCTGCGCACGGAGGAGCACCAGCGCCTGGCGGAGGCGGCCGGGCCGCTCTTCGAGTCGCGGATCCTGGTGGACGACACCCCGGCGTTGAGCCCGACGGTGCTTCGGGCCAAGGCGCGCCGCCTCAAGGCCCGCTACGGCCTGGACCTCGTGGTGATCGACTACCTGCAGCTCATGGAGGCCGGCACGCGCCTGCGCTCGGTGGAGAACCGCCAGCAGGAGATCTCCTACATCAGCCGGGCCCTCAAGGGCCTGGCGCGCGAGTTGTCCGTCCCGGTGATCGCGCTCTCGCAGCTCAACCGCGACGCCGAGAAGCGCGAGGGCCACCGGCCCAAGTTGAGCGACCTGCGGGAGTGCGTCACGGCCGACACGCTCGTCTGGCTCGCCGATGGGCGCCGCGTGCCCATCGGCGAACTCGTCGGTCAGACGCCCACGGTGTGGGCCGTCGACGCGCAGCAGCGGGTGGTCCCCAGCCGGGCCGACAGGGTCTGGCGGGTCGGGCGCCGGCCGGTGCTCACCCTACGGCTCGCGACGGGGCGCATCCTTGGCGCCACGGCGGAGCATCGCCTGCTCGGGGCCGGGGGCTGGGTCCGAATGGGCCAGCTGAAGCCCGGGGATCGTCTGGCGCTCGCCCGGCGGGTCCCGGCCCCCGCCGCCCCCGCGCCCTGGGCCGACGACCGCCTCGTGCTCCTCGCCCACCTCGTGGGCCACGGGAGCTACCTCGCGCACCAGCCGCTGCGCTACACCACGAGTTCGGAGGAGAACAGCGAGGCCGTGCGTCGGGCGGCGGAGCGGGAGTTCGGCGCGCGGGTCACCCGGCATGCGGGCCGGGGCCGGTGGCACCAACTGGTCCTGGCCGGAAACGGGAACCGCTGGCACCCCCGGGGCGTCGGGCTCTGGCTGCGCGAACTCGGACTGTTCGGCCAGCGCTCCCGCGCCAAGCGGCTGCCCGGCAGCGTCTTCATGCTGGACGACCGCCAGGTCGCGCTCCTCCTGCGTCACCTGTGGGCGACCGACGGCTGCGTGTGTCCGCGCGGCGAGGGGCAGGTGGGCAGTGCCCGGGTCTACTTCTCGACGTGCAGCGCCGGCCTCGCCGGCGACGTGGGCGCCCTGCTCCTGCGCCTGGGCATCGTGGCCCGGATCCGGGTCGTGCCCGGCCGGGGCCACGCGCCGGTGTACACGGTCGACGTCTCGGGCTCCAGCGACCAACGGCGCTTCCTGGACACCGTCGGGGCCTTCGGTCCCCGCGTCGCGCCCGCGGGGCGGTTGCGCCGCCGGATCGAGGAGACGCGGGCCAACCCGAACGTCGACACCCTGCCCCGGGAGGTCTTCGCCGAGGTCCGGGCCGAGATGGCGCGCCGGGGGGTGTCCCATCGCCGGATGGCCGCGCTGCGGGGCACGGCCTACGGCGGAGCCGCCCACTTCCGCTTCGCCCCCTCCCGCGCGACGCTTGCCGACTACGCGGAACGGTTCGACAGCCCCCGGCTGGCGCGCCTTGCCCACAGCGAACTGTACTGGGACCGCGTGGCCTCGGTGGAGGCCGCCGGGGAAGCCGACGTGTACGACCTGACGGTACCCGGCCCCTCCTCCTGGCTCGCCGACGGCATCGTGAGCCACAACTCGGGCGCGATCGAACAGGATGCCGACGTCATCTGCCTCCTGTACCGCTCCTGGTACTACACCCGCAAGGACAGCGAGAAGGTGGACGCCGAGGTGATCATCGCCAAGCAGCGCAACGGTCCGACCGGAACCGTGCGGCTCTACTTCCAGGACGAGTACATGCGCTTTGACAACCCGGCGGCGCCGGTGGTGCGCTGACCCGACCGGGGGGGCGGCGCGGGCATCGGCCGCCCCGGGCGCGACCGCGGGCGGCGGGGGTCGGTGACGCGCGGGTGACCACCGGCACCGCGGGGGACTGTTCGGCTGGAGCACGAGCCTGATCGTCGGCGCGGCCGGGGACGGTCGGCTGGACTTCGGCGAGACGCACTGGGACCTGAACGGCAACGGATCGTTCGACGACAACGTGCACTTCGGAGCATCGGAGGACTTCGGCCTCAACGTCCACGGCCCGATGGCCCTGCACTCGACGATCGGGCACGACAAGAGGTTCACGGTCGTCTTCGAGGCGGGCGGGCTGTTCGGGCAGGGCATCGTCGCGGTGAGCGCGAGCGTGGACGGCACGTCGATGATCGCGGGCCAGCCCGAGGCGGTGGTCATTCTCGAGTCCGGCTTCGAGGACAGCGACGACGCCGAGATCGACTTCCTTGAGACGACCGCGCCGGGGCTGTACGGCGGGGCGCAGCGGCCCGCGTCCGGACGGGCGATCATCGAGGGGGATGTCTCGCGCGTCGCGCTGCTGGCCAACGGCATGTCCAACGACGGCGCGATCGGCATGATCGCCATCGTGAGCGAGCAGGAGAACCAATGGTCGCACTACCGTACATCTCAGAAATGGGACGCGGAAAATGCAGATGGACGCGGATTTTCAAGGCATTTTCTCCGCGTTTTCCGCGCTCGT
>JAPKHB010000720.1 GCA_026647295.1 Planctomycetota bacterium
GATGGTGCCGCGGCGATGCAGTGAAACACCGCGCCGCACCAGCATGTCATCGATCGCCGCGCTGTCGCAGTTGCCGGCCACGGCCAGCACGGCCGGGCAGTGCAACAGGGCGAGGTCGAGCAGCGCTTCCGCCTCCTGGGGCGGGCCGAAGTTGGTGAAATCATCAGGCCGATGTCCCAATCCAAGTCAGTGACATAATAAGGATCATCGGCAGGTTGAAAATGGGGAGCAGGATCAGCCAGCCAGCCGCTGGAACGAATGGCCTCATAGAAGCCGGTGGCCATGAGATAATAGCCTGTGGGACTGGGATGCAAGTGATCGACCAGCAGGTTGTTGCCGAGCAACCCCTGCGGCGAACGCTGCGCCAGGCGGGAGTCGAGATCGACAAAGCGGCTGCCGTGCTGCTGCGCGAGCGCCGCGATGAGGTGATTGACCTCCTCGCTGGCGCGAAAGCGAATGAGATCGCGGTCTTTCGCGCCGGTGAAGAAATGCCGCGCCGCAGTGGAATCACCCCGGCCGGCGCTGGCGAGGCCGCGTTTGTACCAAAGCACCGCCGCGCTGGAATCCAGCAGCCACGCGGTGCGATAGGCGTTCTCACTTTC
>JAPKHB010000721.1 GCA_026647295.1 Planctomycetota bacterium
GCGGTGCGGCGGTGCATCGAGTGCGGACGCGACACGTACAGCCTGACCGAGTCGCGGTGCGCGCCATGCCGCACGCAGGGTGAGCGCGACGCGGACGAGATGAGCGGCGACGAGCTGTGGCCGCTCGCCGAGCTCGACCTGGGCGGGGAGGGCTGACGTGGACGACGCGGCCAAGCTGGCGATGCTGTCACCGCGCGAGCGCCAGGTCGTCATCGGCATCGCGGAGGGCCGGAGCAACCGTGAGATCGCCGAGGCGCTCGGCACGTCGGTGAAGACGGTCGACACGCAGCGGGCGATGGCGGCGTCGAAGCTCGGCATCAAGGGCGCGCAGAAGAGCGTGCTGCTCGCGCGCTTCGCGTATCGCGTCGGCCTCGTGCCCTCGACGGTGCGCGAGCTGGCCCAGAAGGGGCACCAGGTCATCGTCGAGACCGGCGCCGGGCTCGGCGCGGGCCTGACCGACGGAGACTACGCGGCCGCCGGCGCCGAGCTGGTCGCGGGCCCGGACGAGGTCTTCGGCCGCGCCGAGCTGATCGTCAAGGTGAAGGAGCCGCTCGCCGACGAGCGCAAGAAGCTCAAGGCCGGCCAGATCATCTTCACCTAT
>JAPKHB010000722.1 GCA_026647295.1 Planctomycetota bacterium
GCCCGCTCGCCGTTCCAGCGCGACCACGACCGGGTGCTCTTCAGCGGGGCGTTCCGCCGGCTCGCGGACAAGACGCAGGTCTTCCCGCTCCCCTACGACGACCACGTCCACTCGCGCCTCACCCACAGCCTCGTTTTCACGAGCACATCCATCCGGCTTTGAATTTCCAAACCACAGCCGACGTCCGACAAGCCTTCAGCCCGCGCACCCGACGCGCTCGCGCCGGGCTCCGCGCGCGCCGAGACCTCGGCGCCGCCCGGCGCGGCCCCCGCGGTCGTGCTCATGTTCCCCGGTCAGGGCGCGCAGCGCCCCGGGATGGCCATGGAGCTCCACCGCGCGGAGCCCTCGTTCCGCCGCCACCTCGACCATTGCGCGGATCTGCTCGCGCCGCGCCTCGGGCTCGACCTCCGGCGCGCGCTCGAGCCGGGCGGAGACCCCGCGGCGCTCGACGCCACCGCGCTCGCCCAGCCGGCCCTCTTCGCGGTCGAATACGCCCTGGCGCAGCTCTGGATGGAGCGGGGCGTCCGCCCCGCCGCGATCCCCCCGATCGGTCCCTCCCCGAGGGGGATGCGCGCGAGGGCATCGGGCAGCCGCCGCCCCT
>JAPKHB010000723.1 GCA_026647295.1 Planctomycetota bacterium
GGAACGGCCCTCGTGGCCGCCCCTTTCCTGGTCGCGCCGGATCTCAGGCCGGCGCCACACGGGTCGGGCGAATGTCGGCGATCACCGGAAGGTGATCCGAGATGTCGCGCGCGGCCCGGTCGACGAAGCTCGCCGCGAGCGCGCCCGCCGGCCGGCAGAAGATCCGGTCGAGCCGCAGCAGCGGACAGCGCGACGGAAAGGTGCGAAAGCGGGTGCGGCCCGGCAGCGCGGCGCCGAGCGCGCCGACGCCGGCGAGCAGCGCCTCGGGCTCGGCGACGTGGAAGGCGACGTGCTCGGCCGCGATCTCGCCGGCGAGCGCCGCGAGGCGGGCGCGCGTCGGGACCACGAGCGCGGCCGCGTGCGCGCCGAGCGAGGCCTCGATGATGGCCCGGCGCTCCATGGCCGGGAGCGCGGCCTCGATCGCGCGCGCGGCGGCCTCCGCGACCTCGAGAGAGGTCGTCGCGAGCAGCGCGTACGACGCCTCGTCGTGCTCGGCCTGCGCGAGGAGCTCGGCCGCGACGAGGCGCGGATCGGCCGCCTCGTCGGCGAGCACGAGGATCTCGCTCGGGCCCGCGATGCCGTCGATCGCGACGTCGCCGT
>JAPKHB010000724.1 GCA_026647295.1 Planctomycetota bacterium
GTTGCCGTCGAGCTTGTCCACCACCCAGCGCAGGTAGGCCTGCTCCATCTCGGCAAGCGGGACGATGCGCTCGAAGCCGGTCCGGCCAGTGCTCGCGACCGTCCTGGCGCCGGGGTGCAGCAAGGCATCGACGCGCGCCGCGTCGATGCGGTCGCCGTCGGCGAAGACGAGCAGGCGCTCGACCACGTTGCGCAGCTCGCGCACGTTGCCCGGCCAGGCATGGTCGATCAGGCGCTGCAGGGCCTGGGGCTCGACGCGCGGGGCGGGCGTGCCGGGGTGGCGCCGCACCGCCTGGTGCAGCAGGTGCTCGACCAGCAGCGGGATGTCCTCGCGGCGCTCGCGCAGCGGCGGCACGGCGATGTGGACGACGTCGAGCCGGTACAGCAGGTCGTGGCGGAAGCGGCCCGCGGTCACGAGCGCCTCCAGGTCGCGGTGGGTGGCGGCGATCACGCGTGCGCCGGTGCGGCGCACGGCGCTGGCGCCGAGCGGGCGGAACTCGCCGCTGTCGAGTACGCGCAGCAGCTTGGCCTGGCAGGCGAGCGGCAACTCGCCGATCTCGTCGAGGAAGAGGGTGCCGGCGCTCGCCAGCTCGAACAGGC
>JAPKHB010000725.1 GCA_026647295.1 Planctomycetota bacterium
ATGGTGATGACCAGCACCAACCGCAATGGCACCGCGCCACATGCGTTTGAAGGCGGCGTTTCTCCCAATCACAATCCCACGCAGGATTTCAACATGGCCTGGTGGGGGCCCGGGATGGCGCCATAGTCCGTGACGGAATCGGAGGCGAACCCCCCGATTTTCTGGGCTCTCCGGCCGGCGGACGTCCGCCGGCTGGGGGGGAAACTGGGCTGGTGGGCGGCCGCCCATGGGAGGCTTGCTGGGGGTGCCGGGCCCCTTTCAGGGTGCCGCGATCCGCGCCCTCGGCGCGCTCCTGTGGGGGTGGCGCAGGCGGCCTTGGCTTGGTCCTCGGGGCGCCATGGACCGGCCTGGTGGGGGCCCAGGATGGCACCGTAGTCCGTGACGGAATCGGAGGCAAACCCCCCGATTTTCTGGGCTCTCCGGCCGGCGGACGTCCGCCGGCTGGGAGGGAGACTGCGCCGGTGGGCGGCCGCCGATGGGGGGCTGCCTGGGGGTGGTGGTCCCCTTCCAGGGTGCCGCGATCCGCGCCCCGGGCGCGCTCCTGTGGGGGTGGCGCAGGCGACCTTGGCTTGGTTCTCGGGGCGCCCTGGACCGGCCT
>JAPKHB010000726.1 GCA_026647295.1 Planctomycetota bacterium
TATTCGGGGACGTCATAGATCTCGCGGAACCTTCACGCGTTCATCGGGCGAGTGGGGAAATTCAATCTGGGGCCCGAGTGAGACCATGTCCATGCCGGGATATTTCATGCCGATAATGCCGCATTCCAGGCCGGCATGAATTGCTTTCACGCCCGGCTCGACGCCGAACAAATCCTTGTGCACTTCTTTGGCGACTTTGAGCACGTGCGAGTTGAGATTGGGCTTCCAGCCGGGATAGCCCGCGGCCTCTTCGACGCCGGCGCCGAAGGCTTCGCCGATCGCGCGGATTTGGTCGCGCAGCGCCTGCAACGCGGTGTTCACCGAGCTGCGCGTGCTGCAGTGAATGTGCAAGCCCTTCTTGCGGGTCTCCACCACCGCCAGGTTGGTGCTGGTTTCCACCAGGCCGGGAATGTCGTTGCTCATCATGTGGACGCCGTGCGGCAGCGCATTGAGCAGGCCGAGCACGCGGCGCGTGGTCTTGCCGGTCCAGCAGGTTTTGGCGCGGCCCTTTTCGATGGTCAAGTTGAGGTTGGGTTCAACCGCGGCGTATTCGAGGCGGAGGGCGTCGATTTGCGCCTGCAAGGCAGTGAGAAATTC
>JAPKHB010000727.1 GCA_026647295.1 Planctomycetota bacterium
GTGTGGCTGGACAGCCGCCAGACTGGCGCCACCGGTGCCTGAGCCTGCCATGACTTCGGCCACGACCGACCGTGCGCGCCGGTTCGGCGGCATCGACCGTCTTTACGGCGAGGGCGCGGCCGCGCGCCTCGCGGGCGCGCACGCCTGCGTGATCGGCATCGGCGGCGTCGGCTCGTGGGCCGCCGAGGCGCTCGCGCGCAGCGGGGTGGGGCGGCTGACCCTGATCGACCTCGACCACGTCGCCGAATCCAACATCAACCGCCAGGCCCATGCGCTCGAGGACACCCTCGGCATGGCCAAGGTGAGCGCCATGGCGACGCGCATCGCAGGTATCGACCCGGCCTGCCGGGTGGACACGATCGAGGATTTCCTCACCCCGGAGAACGCCGCCGAGTTGCTGCACGGCTACGATCTGGTGATCGATGCGATCGACAACGTGCGCGCCAAGGTCGCGATCGCGGTGACCTGCAGGGAGCGCCGCATCCCCTTGGTGATGGCGGGTGGGGCCGGCGGCAAGCGCGACCCCGCGCGCATCGGCATGGACGACCTCGCGCGTACGCTGCAGGATCCGCTTCTCGCCAAGGTGCGCGCTCGCCT
>JAPKHB010000728.1 GCA_026647295.1 Planctomycetota bacterium
TACGGCGGGCTCACCAGCCGCTTCGATCTCGAAAAGCCCGTGATCGCTGCGGTGAACGGACTCGCCCTCGGCGGCGGCTTCGAGATCGCACTCGCCGCCGACATCGTGATCGCCGCCGAGCCCATCGACGCGCGCACCGCGCTCGAGTGGGGCCTCGTCACCGAAGTGGTGCCGGCCGGCGAGCTCGACGCGGCCGTCGGCGATGTGGTGCAGCGTCGTCAGCCACGCCTCGAGCGCGCCCACCCACGCGGTGTCGTTCGACTGGTACGCGCGGGCCAGCAGCGCCTCGCCCCGGGAGATCGACGCCTGCGCCTGCGCCCGGGCGGGGTCGTCGCGGCGGCGGTACACCGGCGGCTCCGGCAGCGTCGCGCAGAAGGCCACCGCCTCGGCGCGCAGCAGCTTCTCCTCGAGGTAGCGCCCCTCGCACCCGCTCAGCTCGGCGCCGATGCGGTAGAGGCCGCCGTCGTCGCGGTAGACCGCCCACTCCAGCGAGGCGCCCCCAGCAGCTCCTGCCCCTCCACCGCAAGGCTGTCGAGCGCCCACTGTCCCCGCGCGTCCTGCGACAGCCGCGCCCGCACCGCGCCGCCGCTCAAGCTC
>JAPKHB010000729.1 GCA_026647295.1 Planctomycetota bacterium
AGGGGGGGATGGGCGCGGTCTATGTCGCCTATGACACGCTGCTCGATCGCAAGGTCGCGATGAAGGTGGTGCGACCGGACCGGCGCAGCTCGATGGGCGGCATCAGCCCCCGCGAGCGGCTCCTGCGCGAGGCCCAGGCGATGGCGCGGCTGTCGCACCCCAACGTGGTCGCCGTGCTCGAGGTCGGCGAGCTCGACGACGACGTGTACCTGGCGCTCGAGCTGGTCGAGGGCACGACGCTCAAGGCGTGGATGAAGGCGCAGCGCCGGCCGTGGCAGGAGGTGATCGCCCACTTCGTCGCCGCCGGCCGGGGCCTGGCCGCCGCCCACGAGGCCGGCCTCGTCCACCGCGACTTCAAGCCCGACAACGTGCTGGTCGGTCGCGATGGCGTCGTGAAGGTCGTCGACTTCGGTCTCGCGCGCGGCGTCGGTGACGCGCGCGACGAGCCGGGCGCGGCGAGCAGCGACGAGCTCGCCGTCGATCTCACGCAGACCGGGTCGATCCTCGGCACGCCCGCGTACATGGCGCCCGAGCAGCACCACGGCATGGTCGCGGACGCACGCGCCGATCAGTTCGGGTTCGCGGTCACCGCCTGGG
>JAPKHB010000073.1 GCA_026647295.1 Planctomycetota bacterium
AGGATATAAAATCTACAACCTATGCAGACATCAGAGATGTAGAGAGCCAAAAGCAATTGAAAAAAGCATTCCAATACAAATACTTATTTGAAAACGATAAAGAAAGTTTGGACTTGCTTTTTTCTAATATTGACGACCCAACTCAATCAATGGAATCAATCGTTAATTACATAACTTCAGGGGAGGGACATTTTAACGGTATTACAAATTGGGAAGACTTAAAAGAGGAAATTAAGAAGCATCAAGAAAAAGGCGACACAGGAAAAGACAAAACAATTTCTGTTTTGAGTTGGAGGAAGTTTTACCGCTTGTTCAGAAAGGCATTAGAAAGAAACCTATTCTTCGAAGGTCGCCTTGTGCACCACCAGCATCGGACCCGCCCGCAGCAGCATCTCCATCGCCACGGTGTGCGGGCCGACCGTGAGCGTGTGCCACAGCAGTCCGCCCGAGGGCGCCAGGTGCTCGACCACGTCGGCGTAGAAGCGGATGCGCTCGGGGCGGGCGCCGAGCGCGGTCCCCCGGCGGCCCTTCCAGCCGGCCTGCTCGAGGGGGAGGAACGCGGCCAGGGTCGCGCGGGCGGCGTCGATTCCCTCGCGAAGCACCAGTTCGACCGGGCCCAGTTCGGCCAGTTGGCGGGCGCCCCGCTGGAGCTTGTCGCGCGCGTTGCGGCTCAACTGCGCGACCAACGCATCCTCGTTGCCGTCGGCGGGCAGCCGAGCCATGAGGTCACGGGCCCAGGTGAGGCGGGTGCGCCAGCCCGGGTGCCCCGCGCCCACCTGCCGGGCCGCGGTGCTGTCCTCGGCCAGCCCATCCACGTAGACGCCGAGCGGGCGGGGGACGTCGCGGCCCAGCGCGTCGAGCAGCGCGGCGTAGGCGTCGCGCGCGGCGGCCTCCTCGGGGGCGAGGAGCAGCGAGGCCAGGGGCGAATGGCGGTCGATGGTGAGGTGGCGCACGCGGGCGCCGCGGGTCACGAGCACGCCGGCCAGGTCCCCCGCCGCCCCGTAGGCGAAGTACGCGCTCCACGGGGCGCCCGGGGGCAGCCGGTGCGTGAGCCAGGGGATCACCCAGCCCGGGCGCCCGTAGGGCAGGGGCGGGACGGCCCGGACCGCGAGCCGGTCCCAGGCGGGGGCGTGTTCCGCCAGCGCCGCCAGGTCGCGGACGACGGTGACGCTCACCGGGCCGGCGGCCCCGCCCCCGTCACGCGTAGGCCTCCACCGGCGGGCACGCGCACACGAGGTGCCGGTCCCCGTACACGTTGTCGGCCCGCTTCACGGGCGGCCAGAACTTGTGCTCGCGCGTCCAGGGCGCCGGGAACACCGCCTCCGCGCGGGTGTAGGGGTGCGACCACGCGTCGGCCGTGGCCTCGGCGGCGGTGTGCGGCGCGTTGACCAGCGGGTTGTCCGTGCGGGGCCACGTGCCGTCGGCCACCTTGCGGATCTCGCCGTGGATCGCGATCAGCGCGTCGCACAGCCGGTCGAGTTCCGCGCGCGACTCGCTTTCGGTGGGCTCGATCATGAGGGTGCCGGCCACCGGCCAGGCCACGGTGGGGGCGTGGAAGCCGTAGTCCATCAGGCGCTTGGCCACGTCGCCCACCTCGATCCCGGCCTCCTTGCGGGCCCAGCGCAGGTCGATGATGAACTCGTGGGCGACCAGGCCCTGGTGGCCGCGGTACACGATCGGGTAGTGCGCCTGGAGGCGCCGGGCCATGTAGTTCGCGTTGAGGATCGCGACCTGGGCGCAGCGCTTGAGTCCGTCCGGGCCCATCAGGGCGATGAACTGGTACGAGATGGGCAGGATGCTCGCGCTGCCCCAGGGCGCCGCGGAGACGGGGCCGATGGCCTCGGCGCCGCCCGTGGGGACGACGGGGTGGCCGGGCAGGTAGGGGGCCAGGTGGGCGGCGACGGCGATCGGGCCCATGCCCGGGCCGCCGCCTCCGTGCGGGATGCAGAAGGTCTTGTGCAGGTTGAGGTGGCAGACGTCGGCGCCGTAGTCGCCGGGGCGGCACAGGCCGAGCTGGGCGTTGAGGTTCGCCCCGTCCAGGTACACCTGGCCGCCGTGGGCGTGGACGATGCGACAGGCCTCGCGGATGGTGTCCTCGAAGACGCCGTGGGTCGAGGGGTAGGTGACCATGATCGCGGCCAACTCGTCGCGATGGGCGGCGGCCTTGGCCTCCAGGTCGCCCAGGTCGATGTTGCCCTGCTCGTCGCAGGCCACCACGACGACCCGCATGCCGGCCATGGCGGCGCTGGCCGGGTTGGTGCCGTGCGCCGACGCGGGGATCAGGCAGGTGCGCCGGTGGCCCTGCCCCGTCCGGCGGTGGTGCTCGCGGATCACGAGCATGCCCGCGTACTCGCCCTGTGCGCCGGCGTTGGGCTGGAGCGAGACCGCCGCAAAGCCGGTGATCTCGGCGAGCCACGCCTCCAGTTCCGCGAACAGCTGCTGGTAGCCGCGGGCCTGCTCGCGCGGGGCGAAGGGGTGCAGGCGGGCCAGGCTCGGCCAGGTGACCGGCAGCATCTCCGCCGTCGCGTTGAGCTTCATCGTGCACGAGCCCAGCGGGATCATGCTGGTCGTGAGCGAGAGGTCCTTCGCCTCCAGGCGCTTCACGTAGCGCAGGAACTCCGTCTCGCTGCGGTGGCGGTGGAACACCGGGTGGGTGAGGAAGGCCGAGGTGCGCCGAAGCGCCGGGGGCAGGCCCGAGCCGGGCTGGGCCGCGACGTCGTCCCACCCGAAGTCCTTGAAGCCGCTGGCGGCCAGGACCTCGATGAGCGCGCGCACGTCGGCCGGGTCGGTCACCTCGTCCAGCGCGATGCCCAGCGTCGTGGCGTCCACCGCGCGCAGGTTCAGGCGCCGTTCGGCCGCGGCCGCGAGCGCCGCCTGCACGCGCCGCGGCTCGGCCCGCAGCGTGAGCGTGTCGAACCACGAGTCGTTGACCGGCTCGAAGCCCAGGCGGCGCGCCGCGGCGGCCAGGATGGACGCCAGCGTGTGCACCCGCCGGGCGATCGCCTCCAGGCCCTCGGGGCCGTGGTAGACGGCGTACATCGAGGCCATGATGGCCAGCAGGACCTGCGCCGTGCAGATGTTGCTCGTGGCCTTCTCGCGCCGGATGTGCTGCTCGCGGGTCTGCAGCGCGAGCCTAAGCGCCGGCTCGCCCGTGGCGTCGCGGGTGAGGCCGACGATGCGGCCGGGCATGCGGCGCTGGAACTCGGCGCGGGTCGACAGGAAGGCCGCGTGGGGGCCCCCGTAGCCCAGGGGCACGCCGAAGCGCTGGGCGCTGCCCACGGCGACGTCCGCGCCCCACTCGCCCGGGGGCTCGATCAGCGTGAGCGCGAGCAGGTCGCAGGCCGCCACGACCAGGGCCCCGGCGGCGTGCGCCCGCTCGGCGAGGGGGCGCCAGCGCGGGACGGCCCCGCTGCTGGTGGGGTAGGAGACGAGCACGCCGGCGACGGGCCGGGCCTCGAAGTCGTACCCCTCGACCGGCGCGACCTCCACCTCGACGTCCAGCGCGTCGGCGCGGGCCCGGACCACCGCGAGCGTCTGCGGGTGGGTGTCCGGATCGACCAGCCAGCGCGCGTCCTTCACCCGCGGGTTGACCGCCAGGCACATGGACAGCGCCTCGGCCGCCGCGGTGGCCTCGTCGAGCAGCGAGGCGTTGGCCATGGGCAGCCCCGTCAGGTCGGCCACCAGGGTCTGGAAGTTCAGCAGCGCCTCCAGGCGGCCCTGGGCGATCTCGGCCTGGTACGGCGTGTACTGCGTGTACCAGCCGGGGTTCTCCAGGATGTTGCGCTGGATCACCGGGGGCGTGACGCAGTCGGCGTACCCCATGCCCAGGTAGGACCGCCACACGCGGTTCTCCCCGGCGAGGGCCCGCATGCGCTCCAGGGCCTCGTGTTCGCCGAGCGCCGGGGGCAACTTGAGCGGCCGGCCGAGCCGGATGCTCGCCGGGACCGCCGCGTCCGTGAGCGCGTCGAGCGAGGCGTAGCCGAGCGCGTCGAGCATCGCCGCGACCTCGGCGTCGGAGGGGCCGACGTGCCGGCGCACGAAACGGTCGGGGTGGCGGGTCGCCGGGCCGGCGGGGGGGTCCGTGGCCGGGCCCGTGGCGGCGGGCTGGGTCGGGGGCTCGGTGCGGGGGGACATGGGCTCCTCGGGGCGTTGCGCCCGGTGGCGGGGGCTCCCCCCGCCGACACCCCGCCCTTGTACCCCTGCCGCCCGCCAACCCAGCGCCTTGGACGAAGTGCGTGCGGTCAGTACAGGCCCTGGGCCAACATGGCCTCGGCCACCTTGACGAAGCCCCCGACGTTGGCGCCCCGGACGTAGTCCACGCCCCCGTCGACGCGCTCCCCGTGGCGGACGCAGGTCGTATGGATCGCCTGGATGATCGCGCACAGGCGGCCGTCCACCTCCGCGCGCGTCCAGGTGAGGCGCTGGGAGTTCTGGCTCTGCTCCAGGCCCGACACCGCCACGCCGCCGGCGTTGGCCGCCTTGCCCGGTCCGAACAGCACCCCCGCGGCCTGCAGCACGTCCAACGCGCGGGCGGTGGTGGGCATGTTGGCGCCCTCGCAAAGGGCCTCGAGCCCCCCCTGGACGAGGGCGCGGGCGTCGGCCTCGTCCACCTCGTTCTGGGTGGCGCAGGGGAAGGCGAGTTCGCCCCCGACGCCCCAGGGCCGCGCCCCCGGGTGGTAGGCCGAGCGGAAGTGTTCCGCGTACTCCCGGATGCGCCCCCGGCGGCGGAACTTGAGGTCCCGCACCCAGGCCAGCCGTTCCTCGTCCAGCCCCTCGGGGTCGTGCACGAAGCCGTCGGAGTCCGAGAGCGTGACGACGCGGGCGCCGAGTTGCACCAGCTTCTCGGCGGTGTACAGGGCCACGTTCCCGGAGCCGCTCACCAGGCAGGTGCGCCCCTCCACGGAGTGTCCGAGGCGGCCCAGCATGGCCTGGGCGAAGTAGACGCAGCCGTAGCCCGTGGCCTCCGGCCGGATCAGGCTCCCGCCGTAGGCGAGGCCCTTGCCGGTGAGCGCGGGCTCCCAGCGCCCGGTGAGGTGCTTGTAGGCTCCGAAGAGGTAGCCGATCTCGCGGGCGCCCACGCCGATGTCGCCCGCGGGCACGTCGGCGTCCTTGCCGATGTGCCGGTACAGCTCGGCCATGAAGGCCTGGCAGAAGCGCATCACCTCGGCGTCCGAGCGGCCCTTGGGGTCGAAGTCGCTCCCGCCCTTGGCGCCGCCCATGGGCAGGCCCGTGAGGCTGTTCTTGAAGATCTGCTCGAAGCCGAGGAACTTCACCACGCCCAGGCGGACCGACGGGTGGAAGCGCAGCCCGCCCTTGTAGGGGCCGATGGCGTTGTTGAACTGGACGCGGTAGCCGCGGTTCACGTTCACCCGCCCGGCGTCGTCGCGCCACGTGACCCGGAAGGAGATGGCGCGGTCCGGCTCGACGAGCCGCTCCAGGATGCCCGCCTCCAGGAACTCGGGCCGGTCCTCGATCACCGGCCACACCGACTCCACCACCTCGGCCACGGCCTGGTGGAAGTCGGCCTCGCCGGGCGTGCGGCCCACGAGGCGCTCCAGGAACGCGTGCGCGCGCGAGTTCGTGGTCGCGGTCATCCAGGACCTCCGGCCCGGCGGTCAAGGCTACCGGGGTCCGCCCCCCGACCCCCGGGCGGGCGCCTGGAGGGGGGGGCGCGCGGGGGCGTCGCGGTCGGGCAGGCGGGGCCGGGCCCGAGGGCGCGGACTACACTCGGCGGTCCCCCCGTTGATCCCCCGATCCCCACGGAGAGTCGATGCGGTTGCCGATCGCCCGGAGCACCCCTGTGTGGCCCGCGGGCCCCCTGGCGGCCGTGGGCGTGCTGCTGGCTGGCGCCCTGGGGCTCGCCGGCTGCGGGGGCGACGAGCCCCTGGAGGTGCCCGAGGCGCGCCGGGGCCCCCCGCGCCTTGAGGCCCCCGCCCCCGGCGCCTCGGACCTCGTGCGCCTGGGGCTCGTCCGCCCCGACGCGGGTCCCCCGCGCTTTGACCTCGACCTGCCCGAGGGCTGGGTGCGCCGCGAGCCCTCGTCGATGCGCCTGGTCAACCTCGGCCTCGCCGCGCACCCCGAGGTGGAGTGCTACCTCACGGCGCTGGCGGCGGCGGGCAACACGTTGCTGGGCAACCTGAACCGGTGGCGGCGCCAGATGGGGGCCGACCCGGTCGAAGCCGACGCGCTGGCGGCGCTTCCGCGCCATGGCCTGCTGGGCCAGGAGGCGGTGTTCGTCGAACTCGCCGGCACCTACTCCGACGCCATGTCGGGCGCCGAGCCGCGCCCCGACCAGGCCCTGCTCGGCCTGCTGGCCGTCATGGACCGCACCTTCGTCACCTTCAAGATGACCGGCCCAAGGGCCGTGGTGGAGGGCGAGCGCGAGCGCTTCCTCGCCGTGGCGGCGAGCCTCAAGGCCCGCTTCCGCGACACCCCGGCGCCCGCCGACGCCCCCGCGCCCGCCCCGGCCGCTCCGCCGGGCCCCCAGCCCGAGGTCGAGCGCGGGACCCTGCGCTGGACGGCGCCGTCCGGGTGGACCTCCATGGGCGCCAGCGGCATGCGCGAGGTCACCTTCCGGATCGGGGAGGACGGCACCGAGTGCTGGATCACCTTCCTCGGGCCCGCCGCGGGCGGCGTCGAGGCCAACGTGAACCGCTGGCGCGGCGAGATGGGCCAGCCGCCCCTGGGGCCGGCCGAACTCGACGCGCTGCCGCGCCTGGACGTGCTGGGGGTGAAGGGGGTCCTCGTCGCCGTGGAAGGAGAGTGGCAGGGGATGGGCAAGCCGCCGCTCGCCCAGGCCGGGCTGCTGGGTCTGGTGGCCGAACTCCCCGACCGCACGTTGTTCGTCAAGTTGGTGGGCCCGGCCGAGGCGGTGCGTGCGCAGCGCGAGCCCTTCGAGGCCTTCTGCCGCTCGCTGGAGCCGCGTTCGTGAGCGACGTTCCGGCCCCCACCCTCACCGCGGCCGGACGCGCCGGGCCCGCGGCGCCCCCGGCCCGAGCCCCCGGGCCCGCGGACCTGCTCCGCCGGGTCGTGGACGTGCTCGGGTCCTTCGGCCTGGCGTGCGTGATCCTCGCGCTGCTCACCGTGCTCACGCTGGCGGGCACGCTCGCCCAGACCCACAAGAGCCTCTTCGACGTGCAGGAGGAGTACTTCGAGTCGCTGTTCGTGCTGGCCGAGTTCGGGCCGCTGCGCGTCCCCCTGCCCGGCGCCTACCTGCTGCTGGTCCTGCTGGCCCTCAACCTCGTGGTGGGGGGGCTGGTGCGGATCCGCAAGCGCCTCGCGACCGTCGGCGTGCTCGTGGTCCACGCCGGCATGCTGGCGCTGCTGGGCGGTGGGCTGGTGGAGTACCTGGCCTCCGATCGCGGCTCCCTGCGCCTGTACGAGGGCGAGACGGGCGCCGTGTTCCAGAGCGGGGAGCTGTGGGACCTCGTCGTGGAGGAGGTCGCCCCCGACGGCCAAGCCCGCGCCTGGGTCGTCCCGGTGGAGGAGATCGCCGGGGCGGGGCCGGGCCGCCTGCGTTCGCTGCGGCTGGCGGGCCTGGACCCAGGCCTCCAGGTCGGCGACTACGTGCGCAACGCGGAGGTCGTGCCCGTGTTCGCCCCCGAGGCGGGTGCGCACGGGGCGCCCGATCCCCACGGTCCGCACGGCGCCCCGGCGCGCCCCACGGGCTACCGCGTACGGCGCCTGGACCCCCACCCGGTGAGCGCCGAGCAGAACGTACCGGCGCTGCGCGTCCTGGTCGCCGCGGGCGAGGGGCTCCAGGAGGGGGTCCTGTGGGGGAACCAGGCGTTTCCCTGGGAGGTGCGCACGGGCGAGGCGGCGCTGCGCCTGGACCTGCGGCGGCGCGAGTTCGAGTTGCCCTTCGCCATCCGGCTCGAGGAGTTCGTCAAGGAGGACCACCCGGGCACGCGTCTGCCGCGGCGCTTCTCCTCCTACGTCACGAAGGTCGAGGGCCGCGTCGAGACGCGGATCCACATCACGATGAACGAGCCGCTGCGCCACGAGGGCTACACCCTGTACCAGTCGGGGTGGGGGCCGCAGAGCGAGCGCGAGCCGCCGTGGCCCTACTCCGTGTTCTCCGTGGTGCGCAACCCGGCCGACCGGGTCCCCGCGTGGGCCTGCCTGGTGCTGGCCGTCGGCCTCCTCTTCCACTTCCTGCTCAAGCTGGTGAACTACGCGCGCGCCGAGGCCCGCAGAAGCCCGGCGCGCCGGGCGGGGGCGCCATGATCCGCGGGCGGTTCGCGTGGATCCTGGCCGCCCTCGTCACGGCGGGCTGCGGCGGCCGCGCCGACGGGGAGGCGGCGCCGGCCGGCGGGCGCGTTCCCATCCCCCGGTGGAGCGAAGAGGTCCAGGACGCGCTGGCCGCCGTGCCCGTCCAGGAGCAGGGCCGGATCAAGCCCCTGGGCACCTGGGCGCGCTTCCAACTCCTGCGCATCAACCACGCGCTCACGTTCGTCGTGAGCGCCCGGCGTTTCGACCTGCCCGCGGACGAGCGCCGGGGGCCCATGCCCTGGGCCCTGGACATGCTCTTCCATCCCGGGACGGCCTCCGAGTACCGCTGCTTCCTGGTCCCCGACCGGGAGGTGCTCTCGGACTTGCACCGAGCGGGCGAGGCCCCGGGGGAGGTGGAGCGGCGGCGCAAGCGCGACCGCCACTCCTACGCCGACCTCCAGCCCGCCCGCGACGCCATCCTGGCGCGCGCCGAACGGGTGCTGCGCGAGGAGGAGGCGGGGCGGCTCGACCCCAAGGAGCGCACGCCGCTGCACCGCGAACTGGTCCTGCTGCGCAGTTCGCTGCTCGAGTTCGAGACGGCCGCGCGGGGGCTCGACTGGGCCCGCGCGCGCTACGCGCTGGCCGGGACGCCCGCGGCGGCGGCCCTCTACCCGGAGGGCACCACCGCCGTGCGCTTCTCGGAGGTCCTGCGCGAGGCGCCGCGCCTGGGCGCCGCGCTGCGGGCCGCCACCGACCGGGCCGACGACGAAGCCGCGCGCGGGCTCGAGCGCTTCATCGGGCAGGCCTGGCTCGACGCAGGCCACCTGCGGGGCGTGGGGCTCTTTCCCCCGCCCGTCCCCCGGGAAGAGGCCTGGCTGGGGGCCGCCGAACTGCTCCAGCGCGCCGCCGCCGGCCAGGCGGTGCCGCCGGGGCACCTGGCGCTGGTCGGGGCCTGGGAGGCCCTCGCGGACGCCGTCGCCGCCGGGGGCGACGGCGTCGCCGAGGCCCGCGCCGTTCTCGAGCGCGCGCGGGCCCTGGCCGAGGCCCGCGGCGAGTACGAGAAGATCGACCTGGAACTCACCTACTACGACCTCGGGCCCTTCGACCACGCCAAGGTCCTGTACCTCATCGCCTTCGCCCTCATCGCCCTCTCCTGGCTCGGCCGCTTCAGCCGCTGGCTGCGCCCCGCCGGGGTCGTGCTCACCGTGGCAGCCCTGGCCCTGCACGCCCTGGGGATCACCCTGCGCTGCGTGATCCGCGGGCACCCGCCCGTGAGCACGCTCTACGAGACCATCCTCTTCATCTCGGCGGTGGGCTCCCTGACCTGCCTCGTGATCGAGTGGGTCAACCGGCGGCGCATCGCGCTGGCGCTCGGACCGCTGCTGGGGGCCCTGGGCCTGCTGCTGGCGGGCAACTACGAGATGATCGACCGCCAGGACACGATGCCCAAGCTCCAGGCGGTGCTCGACACCAACTTCTGGCTCGCGACCCACGTGTTGTGCATCTCGATCGGCTACTCGGCCGCGTTGCTGGCCAGCGCCTTCGGCCAGGCCTACATCCTGGGCCGGGTGCTGGGCATCCGCCGCGCCGACGCGGCCGGCTACGCCGGGCTCGGGCGGATGGTCTACGGCACGACGGCGTTCGCGCTGATCTTCGCGGTCGTCGGGACGATCCTCGGCGGCGTCTGGGCCAACGACTCCTGGGGCCGTTTCTGGGGCTGGGACCCGAAGGAGAACGGCGCCCTCATGATCTGCCTGTGGACCGTGATGATGCTCCACGCCCGCCTGGGCGGCTACGTCCGGGCGTTTGGCTTGAGCATGCTCTCGGTGGTGCTGGCGATGATCGTGGCCTTCTCCTGGTGGGGCGTGAACCTCCTCCAGGTGGGCTTGCACAGCTACGGCTGGATCCAGGGCGTCGGGACGGCGCTCGGGGTCTTCTACCTGGCCGAGACGGTCGTACTCGCCGTGGGGGGCACCTGGGCCTGGCGCCAGCGGCGCGCCGCCCGCGCGGCCGCCGCTCCCGGCTCCGGAGGCCCGGCCGCCTAGGGCCCGCTAGACCGGGCGCCGGGCCTCCTTGAGGGGCAGGGCGCGCCGGTCGTAGCGCGGCAGGTGCGGGCCCGGGGCCTCTCCGGGGGGGCGCACCTTCCAGCGCCGGTGGATCCAGTGGTACTGCTCGGGCGCCCGGCGCACCAGGCGCTCGAGCGCCGCGTTCATGGCGACCAGGCCGCGGCGCACCTCCGCCACCGGGGCGCCCGGGTCCGTCGGCAGCGGCACACGCTCCACGACGAGGTCGAAGCGGAAGGGGCGTCCCGGCCGGCGCAGCGCGGCGCCGGCGTACAAGGGCGCCTGCTCGCGCACCGCGATCAGCACCGGGGTCCCGAACGTGCTGGCGGCCAGGCCGAAGAACGGGGCGAACTCCCCGCGGCCGCCGGCGTTGGTGTCGGCCAGGATGCCCACCCAGCAGCCTTCGCGCAACGCCCGCTGGATGCCGGCGAGCGCCCCCTGGCGCCGGATCACCGCCGCGGGGCCGCCGCGCGAACGCACCACGTACTCGTTGAGCCACGGGTTGTCCAGGGCGCGAAACACCACCTTGATGGGGACGTCGTAGAGCCGGAAGGCGCGGGCCCCGAGTTCCCAGTTGCCCAGGTGGCCGGTGACGATCACGCCGCCGCGGCGGCGGTACAGGTCGGTGAACAACGCCTCCCAGTCGCCGCGCAGCCGGACCTTGCGCTTGAGCTGGGCCAGGGTGCCCAGTTGGCGGTCGAAGTGGGCCGCCTCGGCCACCATCCGGCCGAAGTGCCGGAAGGCCGAACGCGCCAGGGCCCGGCGGGCGCGGGCGTCCCGGGTCGCGCCGTAGGCCACGCGCACGCTCTCCAGCGCGCGCCAGCGGTGCCGCGCGTCCAGGCACCACACGGCCCAGCCCGCGGCCTCGCCGGCCGCGACCGCGCCTGCGGGCGGCAGGGCGCGCAGCACGAACTCGGCCAGGCGAAAGCCCAGGTAGGCGAGGAAGGCGGGGGCACGGCGCACGGGCGAGAGCGTACGCACGGCCCCGCGGCCGTCGAAGAGGCGCTTCGGGGCGCGGCGCCGCCGGCCGATCCCTCCGGCAGATGGTCCTCCCGTTCGCCGCGTCCTTCGTCGAGCGCCTGCCGACCTGGGCCCTCGGCCTGCCCGTGGCGCTGCTGCTCGCGCTCGGGCTGTGGCTGGGCCTTCGGCTGGCGCGCGCGCTGGGGGCCCGCGGGCCCGCACGGGCGCGGCGCCTCGGGGCCGCGGGCCGCCGCCGCGCGCTGGCGCTGCTGGCCCGCGCCGGGTACCGCGTGACGGCCGTCGAGGTGGCCCGCCGGGGCTGGCTCACCGTGGACGGGCAGCGCGTCGCCTTCGAGGTGCGCGCCGACGCCTGGGTCGAGCGGGGCGGGCGCGGCTGGGTGGCCGAGTTCAAGGGCGGGCCGAGCGCCGCCAACCCGGCCGCGCGCGACACGCGCCGCCAACTCCTGGAGTACGTCCACGTGTTCGGCGTGCGCGGCCTGCTCCTCGTGGACGCGGTCCGGGGCCGGATCCACTGCGTCGAGTTCGGGCCCGGCTAGGCCCTGTCGGAGCGCCGGGGCAGACTGACCCCGGCGGGCGCCGGGCGCCCGCCCCTCCCCGCGACGAGGCCCGGCCCCGCCCATGCGCCAGTACCTCGACCTGCTCCTGGACGTGCTCGAGCACGGGGTCGAGCGCCGGGACCGCACCGGCGTCGGCACCCGCAGCGTGTTCGGGCGCCAGGTGCGCTACGACCTCTCCGCGGGCTTCCCGCTGCTCACGACCAAGAAGGTCCACTTCCCCAGCGTCGTGAACGAACTGCTCTGGTTCCTGCGCGGCGACACGCACGTCGGCTGGCTCCAGGCCCGCGGGGTGCGGATCTGGAACGAGTGGGCCACCCCGGAGCAGTGCGCCCGGTTCGGCCGCCCGCCCGGCGAACTCGGGCCGGTGTACGGCCACCAATGGCGCAACTTCGGGGCCACGCGGGGGCCCGACGGGCGCTACCGCGCCGACGGCGTCGACCAGATCCGCCGCCTGCTGGAGGAGATCCGCGCCAACCCCTGGAGCCGCCGGCTGATCGTGACCGGGTGGAACCCGCGCGAGGCCGACCAGGTGGCGCTGCCGCCCTGCCACACGCTCTTCCAGTTCCAGGTGGACGCAGACCATGGGGTGCTGAACTGCCAGCTCTACCAGCGCTCGGCCGACATCTTCCTCGGGGTGCCCTTCAACATCGCCTCCTACAGCCTGCTCACCTGCATGATCGCGCAGGTGAGCGACCTGCGGCCCGGGGAGTTCGTCCACACCTTCGGCGACCTGCACCTGTACGCCAACCACCTCGACCAGGCCCGCGAACAACTGTCGCGGACGCCGCGCTCCCTGCCGCGCCTTCGGCTCGACCCCGCGGTGCGCGACCTCTTCGCCTTCGAGGCCGAACACGTCGGGCTGGAGGGCTACGACCCCGCCCCGCACATCCCGGCGCCGGTCGCCATCTAGGCCCGCCGGTGGCGCGCCCGCTGGCCTTGATCGTCGCCTGGGCCGGCCCCCGCCGCGTGATCGGGCGGGACGGGGGCCTGCCCTGGCACCTGCCCGAGGACCTCCGGCGCTTCCGGCGCCTGACCTGGGGGCACACGCTCCTGATGGGGCGGGCGACCTTCGAGGCCATCGGCCGGCCGCTCGCCGGGCGCCGCAACCTCGTGCTGTCCAGCCGCCCGGGCTACGCGCCGGCGGGCGTGGAGGTGGTCGCGGACCTCGACGCCGCGCTGGCGGCCGCCTACGCGACGGACCCCGAGCCCTTC
>JAPKHB010000730.1 GCA_026647295.1 Planctomycetota bacterium
ATGCTCCTTCATCGCGCGCGGATCGGCAAGCACTTGCAATTGGGGAAGGTGACTGTCGGCCGGCGCTGTGAGCGTTTCACTTGGATGTTGACAAGAACTGCGGCGCCTTCAACTGATACGCTCGGCGAAATATTTACACGATCTCATGCCTTTGAGTTGCATAGCTATTATCAAATAGACGATTCGACGACCAGCGAAAAAACGCACCAGCAGCTTTGCGATAGCGTCATGAATGCGTTGAATACGAATGATGAAGTTGTTGCGGGAACGGCTTACTTGACTGGGACTGCACAGCTTTTAGAATATCCTTCAGAAGGCCGCATGTTTTGCGGCGTACTTTGTCACTTCGCAAGAATCGGGCTTACCGTTGAAGAGCCGCAGTCTTGCGCCTAAATAAGGCAATAATATGAGAGGCAAGGACGTTGTTGTCAGTTTGGCAAAGGGGACAACCTGGGGAACGGCGGTGGACGCCGACAATGCCAGCGCAGCTATTTTGCTCAACTCTCTCACCGGCATGCTGCCAAACCCGGAGAGCTTGCTTGACGAAGCTCTTGGGCAAACTTACCCGCAATATATCGACGCAGGTAACCGCATTG
>JAPKHB010000731.1 GCA_026647295.1 Planctomycetota bacterium
TATCTCGTTTGCGTGCCGGAGATGTCAAGCCGTGAGCGGACGCCGCGGTCGGGGCAGGAGGGGCGGGCGGGCCGGGCCGGATGCGCCCGCGCTCGGCCCGCTGCCGGACTATGTCGGCTATGCGCTGCGCCGCGCGCAGGCCGCGTCGTTCCGGCACATCGAGGCAGCGCCGGCGAGCTCGCGCTGACGCCCGGCCAGTTCAGCCAGCTCGCCGCGGTCGACGACAACGAGATCGTCTCGCTCGCCGAGATCACCATGAACTCGCTGATCAGCGGCGACAACCTGGACGGCGCCGACTTCCTCGCCCGCATCGACCTGCTCGCCTCGCAGGGCTACACGGTGATGATCTCGGACTATGTGCGCTTCTTCCGCCTGCGCGCCTACCTGCGCCGCTACACGCAGAAGCCGATCGGCATCGTGCTGTCGGTGCGCGACTTCGCCTTCCTGTTCGACGAGAAGTACTACGAGGGCCTGGAGGGCGGCATTCTCGAGGCCTTCGGCAAGCTGTTCCCGGACAACACCCACGTGTATGTCTATCCCTCGCGCCCGCGCGGCGGCGACCCGGGTGCGCTGGTCACCCTCGACAACGTGCAGGT
>JAPKHB010000732.1 GCA_026647295.1 Planctomycetota bacterium
GTGTGTTTGAGAATGCCTTCGCGCACCGCGGCGGTAAGATTGAGACCGGGGAACGTGTATTTTTGTTCGAGCCAATCCACCACCCGCAGGGATTGATAATTGTGCTTGAAGCCGCCGGCCGCACGCGGGGCCGCGTCGCCCTCCAGCGCATCCCGGCCCTGCAGAATCTCATCCAGCACTTTTTCGCCGAGATGGCCGAAGGGCGTGTGGCCGAGATCATGGCCGAGGGCGATGGCCTCGACCAAATCCTCATTCAAGGCCAGGGCACGCGCCAGGGTGCGCGAGATCTGCGCGACTTCCAGGGTGTGCGTCATGCGGGTGCGAAAGTGATCGCCTTCGGTGATGAGAAAGACCTGGCGTTTGTGTTTCAACCGGCGAAAAGCGCGGGCATGCACCAGGCGGTCGCGGTCGCGCTGGAACGCGACGCGATAGGTGTGCTCGGGTTCGGGGTGGCGGCGGGTGGCGTGGGCGTCGCGATTGCGGCAGGCATAAGGCGCGAGCCATTGTTCCTCGCAGGCGAGCCAATCCATCCGGGTGCGAATGCGGTGAGTCATGTCAGCAGCGATTGGGTGGCAGGCACGCGGCCGCCGGTTTT
>JAPKHB010000733.1 GCA_026647295.1 Planctomycetota bacterium
GTAGCGGAAGACGAAGCGGCTCGTCTCGACGTCGAAGACGTTCGTGCCCGTGATGTCGCTCGGCAAGAGATCCGGCGTGAACTGGATGCGCCGGAAGGCCGCGATGTGCGTATCCCGGTCCGCGCCGTCGGCCTCGATGGCCGCGCCGAGCGCGCGCGCCAGCGTGGTCTTGCCGGAGCCGGGGTAGTCCTCGAGCAGCACGTGCCCGTCGGCCAAGAGCGCCGTGAGCACCAGATCGATGACGTCCTCGCGGCCGCGCACCGCCGCGCGCAGGCGCTCGCCGAGCCGGCGCTCCGCGCGCCGGGCGCTGCGCACCGGGACGCGGTGCACGAGCAGGGCCAGCGCGAGCCCGAGCAGCGCGAACCCGCCCAGGGCGAGGGCCGCTTCCCGCCACACCGGGCCGCTCGAGACCGCCACCCAGACCTGCCCGAGCGGCGCGCCGGACGGCCCGATGGGCGCGGCGCCCCACACGTCGCGCCCGGCGCGGTCGCGGGTCGGCGCCGGCCCGCCGCACTCGACGAGGGCGCCGCGGGCGTCCACGACCGCGATCTGCCGCACGCCGGGCCGCGCGCGGAACGCCCGGACGTGGTCGACC
>JAPKHB010000734.1 GCA_026647295.1 Planctomycetota bacterium
GTGCGGATGACGGGCGGGTCGTCCTTGGCGATCGGCGGCGGGGTCTGGCCGACCACGACCTCGTTCACGTCGAGCACGTTGAACACCAGCACCGAGTGGTGCGCGACCAGCGCGCGGCCCGACTCGGTGACGATGTCGGGATGCGGCACGCCGGCCGTCTCGCAGCCGTCCTGGATGGCGGCGACGACGTCGTTCGCGTACTCCTGCATCGTGTAGTTCGTGGACGAATGCCAGTTGGTGGACGAGCCGTCGTAGTCCACGCCCAGGCCGCCGCCGGCGTCGAGGAACTTGAGCCCCGCCCCCGCCTTCGCCAGCTCGACGTAGACGCGAGAGGCCTCGGTCATCGCGTCCTTGATCGCGCGGACGGTCGAGATCTGCGAACCGATGTGGAAGTGCACCAGCTCGAGGCAGTCGAGCATCTTCTCGTCGCGCAGCTTGTCCACCAGCATCATGATCTCGGTCGCGGTCAGGCCGAACTTCGAGCGGTCGCCCGTGGACTCCATCCACTTGCCGGCGCCCTTGGTCGTCAGCTTGGCGCGCACGCCGATGTGCGGGCGGATGCCGAGCCGGCGGGCCACCTGCAACAGCAAGTCG
>JAPKHB010000735.1 GCA_026647295.1 Planctomycetota bacterium
GGGCTGGGAGGGGGCAAACGTCATCTTCGACAGCTGGGTGCACCCGCTCGTCATGGGGCTCGAGGAGCACCTGCTCAGGATGTTCCGCAACGACGTCGAGTTTCACGACGACGCCGGCCCCTCGCATCACGGCCACCACGCCGCCGGCCCGCGCGCGTCCGTCGCCGCGCCGTCCGCCCCCCCGGGTCCGCGCGCCGGGGGCGACGCGGCCGCGGACGGCCCGGCCCCGGTCATCTGGCTGCCCGCCGCCGAGGAGGAACTGCGCAAGGTTCCCTTCTTCGTGCGCGCACGGGCGCGGCGCAACACCGAGCGCTTCGCCGCCGCCCGCGGCATCGCCGTCGTCGCCACCCCCGGCACCAACGCCCGCTCGGTCGCCGAGCACGCGCTCGCGCTGATGCTCGCGCTCGCGCGCGCCATCCCGGCCGCCGACCGCGCCCTGCGGGCGGGCGATTTCGGCTGGCGCGACCGCCACCCGGGGGTCGAGCTCGCGGGGCTGCGCCTCGGCCTGCTCGGCTGGGGCCTGGCGCGCTGGCGAGTGACGGTGCTCGACGCGCGTGCCGCGCACGGGGAGGAGATGCGATGAACACGCTGCCG
>JAPKHB010000736.1 GCA_026647295.1 Planctomycetota bacterium
TCAACTTGATGTTCAAAACCTACATGGGGCCGGTGGAAGACGCCGCTAACATCGTGTACCTGCGCCCGGAGACCGCCCAGGGAATTTACGTGAACTTCCACAACATCCGGGAAGCCTCGCGCCAGAAGCTGCCCTTCGGGATTGCGCAGATCGGCAAGGCTTTTCGCAACGAGATCACTCCCGGCAATTTCATCTTCCGCATGCGGGAGTTCGAGCAGATGGAGATGCAATATTTCGTGAAGCCGGGCAGCGACGAGCAATGGTTCGAGTTCTGGAAAGAAGAGCGTTTGAAATGGTATGAGCGGTTGGGCATTCGCAAGGAGAACCTGGAATTCCACCAGCACAGCGAGAAAGAGCTGGCGCACTACGCCAAGGCGGCTTTCGACATCCAGTATAAATTCCCGTTCGGGTGGCAGGAGATCGAGGGCATCCACAACCGCACCGACTTCGACCTGGGCCGCCACCAGGAGTATTCCAAGAAAAATCTCCAGTATTTCGACCAGGAAGCCAACGAACGCTACATTCCCTACGTGATCGAAACCTCCACGGGGGTGGATCGCCTGATGCTCACCACCCTGGCCGACGCTTACGA
>JAPKHB010000737.1 GCA_026647295.1 Planctomycetota bacterium
ACCGTGCCTGATCAGGCGGAAAACGCTGACTACTTCATCAAAACGAGCCGCCTCGCCTGCCTGGCTGTGCCCGCCTGCAAAACCGTGAAATAGAGCCCGCTGGGAGTCTTTTGTGGTGGCATTCGAACGGTTAGGCGAAATCGGCATCGGTAAAAAGCAGGGCAAATTCCGCCTCGCCAAAGTGAGCAACAGCGACGGCAGCCTGGTGTATGCCATGGGCGAAGGCCTCCCTTCAGGAGAAGAGCCGCTCAGCAGCGGTGAGGTAGTGGTCAGAAATTATGAAGAATTCGTTGCGGCTGCCCAATCCTGGGAAGGAGACCTGCTGACCTTGCGGTTCCTCACCCCCACCCATCTGCTGCACCACGGCCGCCTGGCCGAGCCGACCTTTGAGATTTTCCTGCGGCGCTTGTTAGGCCGCGCCTCGGAGCTGGCCAAAATCCACGGCGGCCAACCCTGGGATTTGGACTACCGGGGCATCATCGACAGCGCCGTTGCCGCGGTGCGCTTAGTAAACAAACAATTGCAATGGCAGGATTGGGAGCGCTACTCCAACCGCAAAGAGCAGCGCATGAAGTTCCGCGGCTTTGTCGG
>JAPKHB010000738.1 GCA_026647295.1 Planctomycetota bacterium
CGGCGTCACCTGCCTCGGCGCGCTCGTGGTCATGCTCGCGTGGATGTTCATCGGCATGCCGCTGCCGGGACGGTAGAGCGGACGCGATCATCCGTTGCGTCGGCTTGACGACGGGCGCAGCGCTGCGCAGGATTGGCCGCGGCGCGTGCGTCGCTCGGGGGAAACGATGCAGACATCGCAACGGATCGTGCGACTGGCCGCCGCGGCGTTGGCCGCGCTGGCGCTCGCGGCGTCGCTGGGCTTCGTGCCCGCCGCGCAGGCCGGGGGCTCGCATTTCCCGCCCTGCGTCCCGAGGCGCCTCAAGATAGAAACTCATCCACAATCTTTTTCACTGAAAACAGTGCAGCATGATCGAAGCAAAACGTCCGGTGCTGATAGTCGTCATTGGGCAACTGGGTGTAATGCTGCGCATAGAAGTCACGGCGGGTGCTGATGTCGTGCAGCGCCGCGGCCAGGGCGTCCACGTCCTGCCGGGTGTTGTAGATGCCGAAACTCGCGCGCACCATGCCTTTGTGCATTTCGGCCAGCACTTCCAATTCCGCGTCGGAAAGATCACCGTCTTCGGCGAGACTCCGACGCACCATCTCGCGC
>JAPKHB010000739.1 GCA_026647295.1 Planctomycetota bacterium
CATCGCGATCACCGTGCTGCTCTTCGAGCACCTGCAGAACAAGTCCAACGCCAGCCAACTGCAGGAGGAGTTCCTGCGCGCCTGCCTGGCGGGCCTGTTCGCGCGCGAACTCGCCCGGCGCCTGCGCCTGCGCGACGGTGAGCAGAGCTACATCTGCGCGGTGTTCCACAATCTGGGCAGGCTGCTGTGCCAGTTCTACTTCCCGGAGGAGAGCGAGGACATCCGCCGCGTCGTGCAGCAGCACGGCTGCAGCGAGGAGAGCGCGGCGCAGCGCGTGCTCGGCGCCGGCTACGAGGAACTCGACATCGCGCTCGCGCGCGCCTGGGGCTTCCCCGAGCTGATCCAGAACAGCATGCGCACCCTGCCCGAGGGCCCGGTCCATGCGCCGCGCAGTGCCGACGAGCGCCTGCAGAGCCTGGCCGCCTGCGCCAACGCGTGTTGCGATGCGGTGTCGCGCCTCGCCCCCGCCGAGCGCGAGCGTGCGCTGGCCGACATCGCCGCGCGCTTCGAAGAGGCCGTGCCGGTGCCTGCGCGCGAGGCGCGCGAGCACCTGCGCAGCGCGGTCGACGAGATCGGCGAATTCGCCCGCGT
>JAPKHB010000074.1 GCA_026647295.1 Planctomycetota bacterium
ATTGTGCCACGCATGAGGAGTCGACGTGTGGCAGTTCCTGCGCCCCCGTCCTGCGATCGCGTCGGCCCCTGACGGCATCGCCACGGATCGCGCGGCGCCCGGCCCTGGCGTCGGATTCCCGACAATCGAAAAAGGTGACTGTCCCCTTTTCTCATCCGTACGTGTAGAACCCCCGCCCGCTCTTTCGCCCGAGATGGCCGGCGACCACTGCTCCTGCTCTCGGCGACCGTGCTGGGCGGCCCCGATCCCGAGCCCCCCGGCGTGCGCTGGGAGGCCGACTTCGACCAGGCCCTGGCCCGGGCCCTCGAGGAGGGTCGGCCGATCTTCCTGGCCGTGAACGCCCTGGAGGACGAGCGCGCCAACGTGGACCTGGCCACGCGCCTGTACCCCTCGGCGCAGTGGGGTGCGGCCACCCGCGGCTACGTCTGCCTGGTGGCCAACCCCAACGACCACCCGCAGGCGGGGGGCGGCTGCGCCCGCTACCCCGGCAGCACGTGCGCCGCCCACCGGCGGGCGCTGGCCTTCGTGACCGAGCGCTTCGGCAGCGCACTCATCAGCCCGCAGCACCTGATCCTCGAGCCCGAGCTCGACCTCCACTGGCGCAAGGAGTACTACGAGCCGGCCCGTCCCGAGGAGATCTCGCCGCGCAACCTCGCGCTGCACCTGGGGCGCGTGACCCCCGGGCTGGCATACCGGCGGGCGCAGATCGAGCGCGAGGCGCAGATCGCCGCGCTGGTCGCGGCCCCGGAGGCAGAGCTCAAGGCCCGCGCGGAGGCCTGGCTGGGCGAACCGGACCCCTGGGCCGCCGCCGGGGTCGGCGCTGCGCTCGACGAGACCACGGCGCCCCGGCGCCGGCTCGCGTTGCTGGCGGCGCTGGCGCGTGCCCCGGCCGAGAGCGCGCCGGTGATCGCCTTCGTGGCCGAGCCCCTGGTGCTGGACCCCGACGCGGCCCCGGCCGAGGCCCTGGCCGCCGGCGCCGCGTTGCTCGCGGTGGACCGGGAGTACGGCGTCTGGGCGCTCGCGCGCGTGATCGCCCGCTCGAAGGACGCGGCCGTGCGCGCCCGCGCCCTCGCGCTGTGGTCCGGCGGAGGAGGCTGGAGGGCGCTCCCCCGCGCCGAGCAGGCGCCCGCGCTCGAGGCCCTGCTGCTCGGCGGGGAGGCCGTGGAGGGCGGCGCCGCCCCGGCCGACCCCACGCCCGCCGAGGCGCTGCGCCTCGCCCGGGCGCGCCGCCTGGGGGGCGGAAGCGGACCGGCGGCGGCGGGCCTCGATCCGTTTCCCACGGCCGTGCCGGCGCTGCGCCGGGCGCTGCTCGCGGCGGCACCCGAGGCGGTGCGCGCCGCCGCGGCGCGCGTGACCGAGGCCTTCCTGCGCGCCCCCCAGGAGCGCGTCCGGCTGGCCGCCGGGGTGGCCCTGCTGCGCGCGGGGCTCGCGGCGCCGGGGCTGGCGGAGGCGCTGGGGCGGGCGCTGGGCGACCCGGTGGAGGGTCCCGAACTCACCCGGGCGGTCGAGGAGGCCCTGGGCCTGGAGGAGGGCCAGCCCCCGGCGCTCCTCGCGGCGGCCCTGGCCGAGCGCCTGGGGGCGAGCCGGTGAGCGCCGCCCGCGCCACGGCGGGGCTGCTCCTTTGCGCCCTGGCCCTGTCCGGCCCGCTTCCGGCCGGCGCAGACGAGAAGGAGACGCTGCCCGTGCTGCGGCGGCGGCTCCTCGAGGCCAATACGCCCGAGCGCCTCGAACACGCGCTCGACCGGCTGGCGGCGCGCATCGGGGAGCCGGGCTGGTTCGCCGACGCGGAGGCCTTCGCGCGCTGGCTCGCAGAGTTGCCCGATGGCCGCGGGGCGGATCCGCGGGTGCGTCGGCGCCAGGGCTGGGCCCTGGTGGGCGCCGGGCGCGGGGCCGAGGCCGTCGCGCCACTGGAGGCCGCGCGCGCCGACGACCCCTCCGACGGCCACACGCGCTACTGGCTCGGCGAGGCGCTGCGCCAGGCCGGGCGCTTCGCGGAGGCCTGCGAGCAACTCACGGCGGCGGCCCGCTGCGGCCTCAGGGAGCCGGCCCTGGCCGAGTCGATGCTGGCGGCGGTGACGGCGCTCGCCAAGGGGCGCGCGCCGGCGGCCGGGGCGTCCCTGCCGGCCTACGTGGCCGCCAGCGCCCCCTTCCTCCTCGCCTGGCCCGAGCCGCGCCTGCACCTCACGCTGGCGCGCTGGCTGCTCGAGGACGCCCGCGTCGCCGGGGCGGGCGGCCCGGGGCCGGCGGCCTGGCGGGCGGCGGCCGCCGAGCACGGGCTCGGAGGGCTCACGGGGATGGCCGCGCGCTTCGAGGGCGACGCGGCGTTCGCGCTGGCGCTCGGCGAAGCGGTGCTGGACCGCGAGGCGCAGGCGCCCGGCGAGACCCCGTGTTTCGACCTCCTCGCCCTGGCGTACCGCCTCGGCCACGACCCCGCGCGCGACCGGCACACGCTCCCGCGCGCCCTCACCCTGCTCGCCGAGGCCGCCGCGCGGGAGGGACGCTTCGCGCTCGCCGCGCGGCTCGTCGACGAGCGGCTGGCGATCTCGGACTCGCCCCGCGCCCGGCGGCTCCTGCGCACGCTGCCCCCCGATCAGGGTTGACGCGGCGCGGTGCTCAACGCGACGGAGACCAGGTTGATGAGCGTCTGCACGCGCGCGGCCTGGTAGGACACCACGACCGGCCGGCGCATCCCGACCAGGATCGGCCCCACGGCCTCGGCCCCCGCCAGGTGCTCGAGCAACTTGTAGCCGATGTTGCCGCTGGCCAGGTCGGGGAAGATCAGCACGTTGGCGTCGCCGTTGATCAGGCTGTGCGGGTGGAACTGGTTGCCCACGCGCCGGTCGAGCGCGATGTCGGCGTGCATCTCGCCGTCGATGACGATGTCCGGTCGCTCCCGGCGCACGATGTCGACCGCCTCGGCGGAGCGGCGGGCCTTGGGGTGCGCGACGCTGCCGAAGTTGGAGAAGGAGAGCATGGCGACGCGGGGTTCGAAGTCGAACCCCTTGGCCATGTCGGCCGTCGAGATGGCCAGGTTGGCGAGTTGCCGGGCGTCGGGGTCGGGGTTGAGCGAGGTGTCGGCCAGGAACAGGGTGCGGTCCTTGAGCACCATCACGTGCACGGCGGCCGCGCGCTGCCCGGGCCCGGTGCCGACGATCTCGAGGGCGTCGCGCACGGAACTCGGGTAACTGCGGTTCACGCCGGTCAGCGCGCAGTCCACCTCGCCGGCCTCCAGCAGCAGGAGCGCGAAGCGCCGGGGGCTCTTGGTGAGGTGCTCGGCGTCGCGCAGGTTCACGCCCTTGCGGCAGCGCAGGGCGTGGAAGCGCGCGGCGAGGGCGGGCCGCCGCGGGTCGGAGAGCGGGTCCACCACCTCCACGCCCGAAAGGTCCAGGCCCACCTGGGCCGCCGTCTCGCGCACGCGCGCCGCCTCGCCCACCAGCACGGGCCGCGCGAGGCCGCGCTCGAGCATCTGGAGCGCGGCGCGCTGGGCGCGGGGCTCCTCGCCCTCGGCGAAGGCCACGCGGGCGTGGGCCCGGCGGGCCCGGTCCTCGACCGAGGCCATCACCTGGTGGCTGCCGCCCAGGTAGCGCTCGAGCGAGCGGCGGTAGGCCACCGGGTCGAAGTCGGTGACGGCGGCCGAGCCGTCCTCCACCGCGGCCTGGGCGACCGCGGGCGTGACCCAGAGGAGCACGCGCGGGTCGAGCGGCTTGGGGATCAGGTACTCGGGGCCGAAGCGCAGGGGCTTGCCGCCGTAGGCCTCGATCACGGTCTCGGGCACGTCCTCCTTGGCGAGCGCGGCCAGGGCGCGCGCGCAGGCCACCTTCATCGCGGGGCTGATCGTCCGGGAGCGCACGTCCAGCGCCCCGCGGAAGATGAAGGGGAAGCACAGGACGTTGTTCACCTGGTTCGGGTAGTCCGAGCGCCCGGTCGCCATGATCACGTCGTCGCGCGCCGCCACGGCGTCGGGGTAGGAGATCTCCGGGTCGGGGTTGGCCATCGCGAAGACGATCGGCCGCGCGGCCATCGAGCGCACCATGTCCGGGCTGACCAGGTCGGGCCCGGAGACGCCCAGGAACAGGTCGGCCCCGGCCAGGGCGTCGGCCAGGGTGCGCAAGGGGGTGTCCACGGCCACGCGCTCCTTGGCCGCGTTCATCCCCTCGGTGCGGCCCCGGTAGAGCACGCCCTTGGAGTCGCAGAACACGACCTTGGCGCGGTCGACGCCCATCTCGACCCACATGTCGATGCAGGCGATGCCCGCCGCCCCCGCGCCGCTCACCACGATGCGCAGGTCCTCCAGGCGCTTGCCGGCGATCTCGCAGGCGTTGAGGAGCGCGGCCGAGGAGATGATGGCGGTGCCGTGCTGGTCGTCGTGGAACACCGGGATGTCGAGTTCGGCCTTGAGGCGCGCCTCGATCTCGAAGCACTCGGGCGCCTTCACGTCCTCCAGGTTGATGCCCCCGAACGTGGGGGCGATGCGCTTGACCACCTGGATGAACGTCTCGGGGTCGGTCTCGTCGACCTCGATGTCGAACACGTCGATCCCGGCGAACTTCTTGAAGAGCACCCCCTTGCCCTCCATCACGGGCTTGCCGGCCAGCGCCCCGATGTTGCCCAGCCCCAGGACCGCGGTGCCGTTGGTGATCACCGCCACGAGGTTGCCCTTGTTCGTCCAGCGGTAGGCGCCCGAGGGGTCGGCCTGGATCTTGAGGCAGGGGATCGCCACGCCCGGCGTGTAGGCGAGCGAGAGCTCGTGCTGGGTCGAGACGCTCTTGCTCGGGACCACCTCCAGCTTCCCGGGCTTGGGGAACTCGTGGTAGGCGAGCGTCTCGCGCTCCAGGGACGAACGGGGCGTGGACATGGCGGGCGGGCCCTCCGGGACGCGCCCTACCCTACCGCTTGGGCGCCGGGTCCGACACGCTTGGTAGAAGGGGCGCATGGAACCGGGCTTCGCGGTCGGAGAGGAACTGGCGCGGGACGCGGTGGGCGCCTGGCACCGGGCCGAGCGCGACGGCCGGCGCCTGACGCTGCGCATCCTGCGGGCGGACCTGGCCGGGCGCGAGGACGCCCGGCAGCTCTTCCTCGAGGAGGTGCGCCGGGTGGGCGGACTGCGCCACCCGGCGCTCGTGGCGGTGTACGCCGCGGACGCGCGGGCGCGGCGGCCCTGGATGCTGACCGACCCCGTCGACGGACCGACGCTCGAGGCCTTCCTGGCGGCCCAGGGTCCCCAGCCCCCCGCCGCGGCCCTGGCCTTCGCCCGGCGCGTGTGCGACGCGCTGGGCCTCCTGGAACAGCGCGGCCAGGTGCACGTGGACGTACGCCCGGCGCGCGTGCTGCGCACGGGGGGCGGCTGGCGCCTGTGGACCTTTCGCGAGGTGCGCGCCGCCGACGAGTTGGGGCCGCGCAAGGGTTCGCGGCCGCCGGACGCGGCGTGGGCGCCGCCCGAGCGCGCCGCCGCCCATCCGGCCCCCTGGCGGGCCCCGGCCCACCTCGCCTGGTCGGTCGGGGCGCTGCTGGGCGCGGTGCTGGGCCTCGGGCCGCCCGCGGACGCGGCGGGCGTGCCGCGGCCGCCCGCGGACCCCGGCGACGCCGCCCTCGCCGCGCTCCTGCGCGCGCTGCTCGACCCCGACCCGGCGCGCCGGCCGGCCGGCGCCGCCGCCGTGGCGCGCCGCCTCGCGCCCGGCGCGCCCGGGTCTTCGCATTGATGGCCGGGGGCGGGGCGGCGCGTAGGCTGGCCGAGACGACCCAGGGACGGGAGGGCCTCATGCCGACGGACATCGCCCATCGCTTCCTGCGCGTGGTCGAGGCGGCCGCGATCGCGGCGGCGCGCACGGTGGGCCAGGGCGACCGCCACGAGAGCGACCGCGTGGCCGTGCAGGCCATGCGCAGCGTGCTCCAGACCGTCCCGATCCGGGGCCGCATCGTGATCGGCGAGGGAGAACGCGACGAGGCGCCCATGCTGCACATCGGCGAGCACGTGGGCATCTGGCAGCACAGCCACCCGACGGTCGCGATCGCGGTCGACCCGCTGGAGGGCACGAACCTGTGCGCCAAGGGCAAGCCCGGGGCGATCTCGGTCCTGGCGGCGGCCGAGGAGGGCGGCCTGCTCAACGCCCCGGACTGCTACATGGAGAAGCTGGTGGTCGGACCGCGCAGCCGCGGCCGCATCGACCTGAACGCCCCCCCGGCGGAGAACCTCGCCCGCATCGCCGACAGCCTGGACCGCGCCGTCGAGGACCTCGTGGTGGTGGTGCTCGAGCGCGAGCGGCACGAACGGCTCATCTCCGAGATCCGCAAGGCCGGGGCCCGCATCCACCTCATCTCCGACGGCGACGTCACCCCCTGCTTGAGCGCCTGCATCACGGGCACCGGGGTCCACGCGGTCATGGGCATCGGGGCCGCGCCGGAGGGCGTGATCAGCGCGGCCGCGGTGCGCTGCCTCGGCGGCGACATGCAGGGCCGGCTGGTCGAGCACAAGGCCGGCGACCGCAGCCGCGCCGAGAAGATGGGGGTCGCAGACTTCGACAAGGTGTACACGGCCGAGGAGATGGCCCCGGGCCACCGCCTGCTCTTCGCCGCCTCGGGCGTGACCGGCGGGAACCTCCTGCGGGGCGTCCAGTTCTGGGGCGGCGGGGCCCGCACCCACAGCATGGTGATGGGCCTCGAGTCGCCGCGCCGCGTGCGCTTCGTCGACTCGATCCACCTGGACGAAGGCCGCGAGGTCGAGATCCGGCTCTGACCCCGGCGCGCCGGAAAGGGGCGCAGCTACGGCGACTTGCCGCGGCGGCCCAGGCGCACCGGCACTTCGAGGCGCCGGCCGCCGCGATCCACGCCGAGCGTGACCTCGTCGCCGGACCAGCGCTCGCGCAGCCGCTCCGCGGCCTCGCCCACGGCCCCGAGCGCGACGCCGTCGATGCTCTGGATCCGGTCGCCCGGCTGGAGCCCCGCCCGGGCGGCGCTCGATCCCTCGATCACCGTCGCGATCACCGGCGGCGCCAGCGGGTCGGCGTCCGCCCAGGTCACGCCCAGCAGCGCGCGCGCGAAGGTGCGTCCGGACCGGAGGGCCTCCAGCACCGGCGTGATGCGGCTCCAGGGCACGACGAAGCCGACCCCGGAGGCCCGGCCGTGCTGCGACGGCGTCCAGATCTGTGCCAGGCCGAGCAGCCGGCCTGTGAGGTCGACGACGGCCCCGCCGCAGTTGGTGTCTGCGAGGCCCGCGTCGGTCTGCCACATGCCCGCCCAGGGGGCCTTGAGCGTCGAGAGCTGGCCGGGGAGCCTCAGGTCGGCGGGGTGCTCCTTGGACAGGATGCCCAGGGTGAGCAGCGGGTCGGGCAGACGCGCCGACCCGAAGGGGTTGCCCAGCGCGAGCGCGAAGCGACCGGCCTTGAAGCCGGCCGGGGGGGCCGGTTCCAGCGTCGGCGCGGGCCCGCCTTCGAATTCGGCCTTGCACAGCGCAAGCCCCAGGCCCTCGTGCCAGGCCACCAGGCTCGCCGGGCCGCTGCGCCCGTCGGCCAGGTGCACCTGGATCGACTCGATCGCCTCCAGGCCGCCCTCCAGGCCGGCCTCCTCGGGCAGGCGCACCAGGCCCAGCCGCCAGGCGGGCTCGGAGAGTTCGCCCAGGTTGGTCAGGTTGTACAGGCTCGTCAGCACGTGCCCCTCCGGGCTGACCACCACCCCGCTCACGGGACCCTGGTAGCGGGGCGTCGTGGCCACGCCGGGCCCGGCCGGGACCAGGGAGTTCACCGGCGTCCGGCGCTTGAGCTCGAGGCTCGCCACCGCCCGGCCGGCCCGGCGGGCCGTGGCGTGGAACACCTCCGAGAGCCGGGCCGACTCGATCGCGCGCGACGCGCCGGGAGGGGGGGCGTCGAAGACGCCGGCCGCTTCCGGAACCCCGGCGTAGACGGCCCGGATGCGCGCCACGGGCACGACCTTGCCGAGGAACTGGAAGGGGTTGGCGGCGTCGGTCGGGAGCATCAGGCTCGAGACCGTCCCGACCAGCAGGCCGCCCGCGTCCACCAGCGGGCCGCCGTTCACGCCCTGGTTCACGGCGGCGCTGGTGTAGATGTGCGCGTAGCGGCCCGCCGCGGGCCCGCGGGACGCGGGCTCGCGCTCGGCCGCGACCAGCGCCGAGATGACGCCGGCGGTGAGCGTAGGGGGCACCTCGGCCGACGCGCCGAAGGCGTTGCCCATGGCGAAGGTGAAGTCCCCCACCTTGAGGCCGTCGCTGTCGCCCAGTTCGAGGTGCTTGAGGCCCGAGGGCGGCTTGACGATCTTGAGCAGCGAGCTGTCCAGGTCGGGCAGGCGCCGAAGCACCACCGCGTCGTAGGCGACGTAGCCGCGGCCCTTGAGGTCCGGGATGCGCACCTCGATCTCGTCGGTGACCCGGATCCCCGGGTGCGGGTTCTGGGGGCCGGGGTCCGAGTCGAAGTGGTACCCGACGTCCTTGTCCGAGAGGACCAGCCCGGTGCGGGAGACCACGACGCCGGACGACGTGCCCGGGATGCGCTCGGGCTTCACGCCGCGGGGGACCAGGGCCACGGTGCAGGGGCTCACGCGCGCGATGGCGCGTTCGAACTCGGCCTCGACGCTGCCCAGCCCGCCCTTGCCGTGCGCCGGGGGCGGCGGGGCCGCCAGCAGCGCGGCGGGCAGGGCGCCAAGCAGCGCGAGGACGAGCGCCCGGCGGCTCACCGCGCTTCCACGCCGAGCGCCCCGGACCACGTGAGCCACCGGGTCCCGCGGCGGAACTTGAGCTTGAGGGTGGTGCCCGCGGGGTAGAGCGAGATCTCGCGGCGCAGGTCGATGCTGGTGTACACGCGCCGGAGCGAGCCCTTGATCCAGACGCTGGTGATGACGTCGTCCTTGACGGGCGCGTCCTTGGAGCCCGTGACCGGCGAGCGGCGGTCCACGGCGCTCACCCGGGCCCCCATCGGGTTGCCCCGCGCGTCCGTGGCGGTCTCGCAGTCGATGCCCAGGAACCCGGCCTGCGCATTCTGGTCCTTGATGAGGAGGTCGAGGAACTCGTCGACCTGGTGGACCGGCAGGGCGAAGGCCGCCCCGGTGTACGACGGCTGCGCCCCCGGAAAGCGGTAGCCCATGGCGATCTTTCCGTTGATGCCGGCGAGGTCGCCGTCCAGGTTCCAGAGCGGGCCCCCGCTGTTGCCGGGGTTCACCTCCGCGTCGTGCTGGATCGCGCCCACGTACTGGTACTCCCCGCCCAGGTAGCGGTCCAGGCCCGAGATCACGCCCAGCGTGGTGACGCTGCGGCCCTCGGTGGCGAGGAAGAAGGGGTTGCCCGTGGCGATGACCCAGGTCCCCTCGCTCAACTTGCGGGCCGAGGTGCTGGCCTTGACGGCGACCCCGCGCACGCCGCGCGGGCGCTCCTCGAAGCGCAGGAGCGCGATGTCGTAGCTCGGGATCGAGTCGTGCTCGAACACCCGGTGCTCGCTGCCGTCGTGCAGCACCACGCGCAGTTCCTGGCTGCCGGCGATGACGTGGACGTTGGTGAGCACCCAGAGCCGGTTGCGGCGCTCGACCAGGACCCCGCTCCCGCAGCCGGCCAGGTGGAGCCCGCCGTCCCGGCCGGTCCGGTACTGGAACACGCTCACGGACGACAACCGGACGCGTTCGACGGCCTTGACCAGGCTCTCCTCGATCTCCTGCGCGCGGGCGAGCGCCTCGGGCGAGGGCCCCTCGGGCGGCGCCTCGCTCGCGCGGGCCCAGCCGGCGCCGAGGACGAGCAGGAGGCAGGCGAGCGGAGCGCGCATCCGCGAGCTAGCGTAGCCCGCCCCGCCGGGGGGACCAAGGGCCGGGTGGTGG
Source organism: Planctomycetota bacterium (assembly GCA_026647295.1). GTDB lineage: Bacteria > Planctomycetota > PLA2 > PLA2 > JAEUHO01 > JAPKHB01. Next base: position 9,811 of record JAPKHB010000074.1, read on the forward strand.
TGGTGACCCCTACGGGACTCGAACCCGTGTTTCAGCCTTGAGAGGGCCGTGTCCTAGACCGCTAGACGAAGGGGCCACGCGAAGCTGGCTGAGGAGGGAGGACTCGAACCTCCGACTTCCTGATCCAGAGTCAGGCGTTCTACCAGCTGAACTACTCCTCAAGAAGCGGGACGGCGGCGATCCTAGGGGGCCCGGCCCGGGGGTCAAGCCACCGGCCTACGGCTGGCCCCCCCGCCGCCGGGCCCGGCCCCGTTCGGCCAGCCCGACCAGGTGCACGCGCCGGCCGCTCCCGGCCAGGCGGTGGGGTTCGAGCGCGAGCCAGCCCTCGGCGACCGCCTGGTTGAGGTACTGCTCCACCTCCTTCACCGGCAGGCCGGCGAGCCGGCCCCGCGTGGGCCCGTGGGCGAGCGCCCCCGACTGGACGCTCGAGGCCCCCGGGCTCGCCAGGTGCTCGGCCAACTTGCGGAAGCCGTAGCGCCCGTCGAAGCGCTCGACGGCGGCGAGCAGGGCCTCCAGCACCGGCTCGGGGATCCCGGCGGCGCGCCGGCGCCCGGGGGCGCGGCAGCGGTCGCAGCGTCCGCAGGGCTCGGCGGCCGGCGCGTCGAAGCAGTGCAGCAGGTACTGGACGCGGCAGGCCTGGAAGGAGGCGTAGCCGAGCATCTCGTCCAGGCGCGCCTCTTCGCGCCGGCGGCGCTCCTCGAGCGCCGCGAAGTCGACCTCCTCGAGCGCCCCGGGCTCCAGCGCGAGGCGCCCCACCTCGGTCGCGCGCCCGCGAAACGGCGGTTGGTAGTCGATGCGGCCGAGTTCGCCGAGCCGCTTGAGGCCGTGGCGCACCGTCTCCGGGGTGACGCGGCGCTCGGCGGCCAGCGCGTCGGGATCCAGCGCGACCGGACGGCCCACGCCGAGCCGCTGCACCAGGTGGGCGAGCAGCCGGGAGAGCCCCGGCGGCAGCGGCGTGGCGGAGAACAGGTCGCCGTCCGGGGCGTGGACGGTCACCCGCGCCCGGTTCTCGCCGCGCCGGCCCCGGCGCACCAGCGAGGCGCGGTCCAGGATGGCCAGCGCCGCGGTCGCCGCCGCCGGGGGACAGGGCACCCGGCAGGCGGCGGCGATCTCCCGGGCGCTTTGCTCGTGGCGCCCCTCCCCCAGCGCGAGCAGCACGCGGAACACCTCCTCGATCACCTCGCGCGACGGGTGCGAGGCCTCGAGGAAGAAGCGCTGCACGTGCACGTCGGCGGGCGCGTACAGCAGCACGCCGCGGGCGGGGAGGCCGTCGCGCCCGGCCCGGCCGCTCTCCTGCACGTAGGCCTCGACGCTGCCGGGCACGTCGAAGTGCACGACGCAGCGGATGTCGGGGCGGTCCACCCCCATCCCGAAGGCGTTGGTGGCGACCAGCCGCGGGGCGCCCGCGCCCAGGAAGCGGGCCTGGGCCTCCTCGCGCTCCGGGCCCGCGAGCCCCGCGTGGTAGCGCAGGCAGGGCAGCCCGTGGGCGGCGCACAGGTCGGCGATGCGCTCCACGTTCTTGCGGGTGGCGGCGTAGACCAGCACGGCCCCCGGCTCGGCCCGGAGGATCTCGATCAGGCGCGCCTCCTTCGCCTCGCGGCCCCGCAGCCGGTGCACCTCGTAGGCGAGGTTCTCGCGCACGATGCCGCGCACGAAGCGCACCGGGTCGCGCAGGCCGAGTTGCTCGATCACGTCGCGCTGCACCTCGGGCGGCGCGGTCGCGGTGAGCGCGATCACCGGGGGGCGGCCGAGGGCCCCGAGCGCCTCGCCCAGCCGGCGGTAGTCGGGCCGGAAGTCGTGGCCCCACTGGCTGATGCAGTGGGCCTCGTCCACCGCGACGCGCGCGACCCCGGCCACCGCGATGCGCTCCCGGAAGCGGGGGCTGCGGAAGCGTTCGGGGGCCACGAAGAGCAGGCGGACCTCGCCGCGCACGGCGGCCTCGAGCGCGGCCTCCTGCTCGGCGGGCGCGACCAGGCTGTGGACCTCTTTCGCGCCCACGCCGCGGCGCCGCAGCGAGTCGACCTGGTCGCGCATCAGCGCGATGAGCGGGCTCACCACCAGGGTCAGGCCCGGCCGCAGCACCGCCGGGAGTTGGTAACACAGGCTCTTGCCCGCCCCGGTGGGCATCACGCACAGGACGTCGCGGCCCGCCAGCACCGCCTCGACGACCTCCTCCTGCCCGTCGCGGAAGGCGGCGAAGCCGAACACGTCCTTGAGGACCGTGCGGGCGTCGGGGGGCGGACGGGTCTCGGGCGCCATCGGGCGCCAGCCTACGACCGGTCCCAGACCACCTCGCCGCCGGGCGTGAAGTAGAGGAAGAGCATGGCCCCGCCCGTCACCGTGGGCACGTGGTGCGAGCCCGGGGGGAAAACGACCCAGCCGGGGGGCCGGCCGTCGAAGCGCGGCGCGCCCTCCAGAGGAAGGCACAGGTTGAGCTCGCCGCGGGTGTGGGTGTGGCCGAGGCCCTCGGCGTCCTTCATCCACACCGCGTCCACGGCCAGGCCCTCGAGGTCCCGCGCGAGGCGTCCGAAGCGCGCGCGTCCGCCCGCGGCCCGCGGGCACAGCCAGCCGGCTTCGAG
>JAPKHB010000740.1 GCA_026647295.1 Planctomycetota bacterium
AGGCGCGGTCGAGGGCCTCGCGATCGTCGGGGCTCGCCGCGGCCGCCTCCCGGTACGCGCGCGCTGCCTCCTCGACGGAGCCGAAGCGATCCAGCCACGCGTCGCCGAAGCGGCGCCAGGCGGCGGCTCGCTCCGCTCCGGGCGCGTCGCGCTGCTCGAGCACGGCGATCTGTCGCTCCAGCTCGTCGAGCGGATCGTCGACGGGCTGGTGGTCTACCCCGCCACGATCCGCGCCCGGCTCGACGCCGCGCGCGACGGGGGCTTCGGGATGGTCGTCCTGTCGGGCCCGACCGGCGCCGGCAAATCCGCGCTGCTCGAGGACGCGGCCCGCGGCGCGCAGCACGCGGGCGCCGTCGTGCTGCGCGCGCGCGGTCGCGCGAGCGAGCGCGTCGCCTTCTCCGGGATCGACGAGGCCGTCGACGCGCTCGCGGCCCACCTCGTCCCTCGCCTGCTCGACGACCCGGCCGTCGCGCGCGCCCGGGCGGACGCCGCCGCGCTTTTCCCCGCGCTCGGCGAGCCGCTCGCCGCGCGCACGAGGCTCGACGCGGCCGCGGCCCTCACCCGCCTCCTCGCGGCGGTCGCGGCCGCGC
>JAPKHB010000741.1 GCA_026647295.1 Planctomycetota bacterium
GCATCAGGGCGCCGACGTTGCCCGGGTCCTGGACCCCGTCGAGCCAGAGCACGAGCCCCGGGCGGACGAGGACCTCCCAGGGATGGGTCCGAAGGTGCGTCTCCCGCGCCGTGCGCAGGACCGCCGCGTCGACCTCGACCACGCGCGCGGGCGGGACGCGGGGGCCGCCCGTCTGCGCATGGGCCATGACCACGCCCCGGCTGACCGTCCATCCGAGCGCGCAAAGGCCGGGGGCGAGCGCCTCGCCCCGCGGGGCGTCGCGGAACATGACCATGCGGTGCGCCAGGCCCGCGCCGCCCAGCAGCCGCTCCGCCTCGGCGGCCAGCGCGGGGGCCTCCACCTCCGCCGGGAGGTCGTCGACCAGGAGGTAGTTCCCGTCGTGGCGCCGCGGGGACTCGGGCAGCCGGACGACCGTGCCCCAGCGAAAGGGCGTCACGACGGTCCCCGCCATGTCGGCCCGCAGCACGAACGCAAAGGCGCGGGCGAGGAGGGCCGAGGCGGACACGAAGCGGGGGACCTCCGAGGGCCAACGGTCCCGCGGACTTGCGCCCCGGGGCGCCGAGGCGCACGATGCGGTGTACCACCCTGG
>JAPKHB010000742.1 GCA_026647295.1 Planctomycetota bacterium
AGGAGCGCGAGGTTCTTCCGGTCGGCGGCGATGAGCTCGACGTAGCGGCGGCAGAGGATCGCGAGCTGGCGCCAGCGCGACAGCGCGAACGTGCGCGCGCGCCGCTCCTTCTCGGCGGTCTGCGCGTGCGACGGCGCGGCGGGGGCGCGCGCCGGGCGGGCGACGACGTAGCTCTCGTGCTGGAGAGAGCCCCGGTACTTCTCCTGCCAGGAGGGCGCGGACTCGGGCGCGTCGGTGGCGCCGTAGATGTCGGCGAAGTCGTCGACGCCGAAGAACTCGAGGGCCTGCGCCGGCGGCCCGAAGTAGACGAGCTTGCCGGCGACGAGGAACGCGATGTGATCGCAGACCGTGATGTTCTGCGTCGCGTGCGTGATGAGCACGACGGTGCGGCCGCCGTCGGCGAGATTGTAACGCCGGTCGATGCCGATCACGCCGCCCCAGGTGCGCTTGCCGATCAGCGGGCCGATCTTGAGCAGCTTGAAGCTGTGACAAAAAATGTCGCCATCCGAGCCGGCATGTTCGTTGGTGAGCGTGACGATCGGGCCGCGCATGGCGTGTTCGGGATAAGGATCGGGCGCGCCCCAGCGTT
>JAPKHB010000743.1 GCA_026647295.1 Planctomycetota bacterium
GCCCAGGCGCTGGCGGATGTAGGAGAAGTCGCCGGGGGCCGTGGCGAGCGTGGCGCTGGTGAGGATCACGCTCTTGCAACGCTCAAACAACGCCTTCTGGAGGATGGGGCCGACGTCAATGGGGGCGGCGCGCAGTTCCACGTTCTCGCGGCGCGCGCCCTGGGCGGTCTCCACCCAGTACACCTGGTTCTCCAGGGCCTGGCTGTTGAATGCCTCGAGGCTCTCGGCTTCCTGCCTGATGCCCTGGTGGAAATCGATCTCTCCACGCAAAAACTCACTTATGCCAACCGCATGGCCTACATCCTGTTTGGCTATGACGCAGCGGAGCCTTTGGCGGAAATCAGGCCGGAAGCTGTTTTCGCACCGGGCGAATTCGAACGCGCCGCGGCGCTGATCGCCGCTTATCGAACCCAGGGCTGGGACCCTCACCGCGGCTACACGCGCACCGGCCGCCAGGACCTGCTTGATTTCGAAATGAGAAAGAGGGATGGCGCTCCGTTTCACGCGGAAGTCCAGGCTTCCTTTGTCTTGAGCGAGAGCAAAGTTCCGGTGCGGCTGCGGCTGCTGTTTCGGGACGTCAGTAAGCGC
>JAPKHB010000744.1 GCA_026647295.1 Planctomycetota bacterium
GCTCTTCCGCTACGTGGCCCACGCGCTGGGCCTGCACCTGGAGGTCGTGTTCACCGACGGGGCACGCTTTTTCATATTCGCGAACGCGTAGGTTCTTTCCCGCCGGAGCATCGCGCTCGCGCCATCATCGAACGTTTGACGACGTTGTCTACCCGCGCCTTCACCGGCAGCGACACCCTTTTGACGAACGAAGGCGAAACCAGCACGGATATTCTCGCTGGCGATGCGATCATCATGACCATCACCGACGCCGACGCCGCGGGCCTGGCGCGCGCGCAGATGGTGCAAGCCTACACGCAAAAAATTCAGGCAGCGCTGGAGAAAGAGGCTGAACAAACGAGCGTAAAGAATATTTTGCTCGGCGCGTTTTTTTCCGTATTGGCTACTGTTGTCGCAATCGTGGTCTTAAAACTGCTCAACAAACTCTTCGCAAAAATATTTGCCCAACTCCAGGCCTGGCGCGGTACCCGCATTCCCGCTCTCAAAATTCAAAATTTGGAGGTTCTTTCCGCGGACCGCGTCACCAACATTTTGCTGGGATTCGCCAAGGCATTGCGCGCTGCCGTCGTGCTGTTGCTGTTGTATTA
>JAPKHB010000745.1 GCA_026647295.1 Planctomycetota bacterium
GGCCGCGGCGGCGGCGCGGTGGGCCCGGGCGTCAGTGGGTTCGGTCGCTGCGTCGGCCGCTTCGCGTCCCGCCTGGCCCAGGGCGTCGAGCAGCGCGCGGCGTGTGTCGGGTGGTTCGTCGACGGCGAGCTCAACGGTCAGCGCGCCTACGAGAACGGCGTTGGCAGCGCGGCCGGCGGCGCGGAGCGCGCGCACGTCGAGCGCCGCGGGACCCGAGAGGTCGCGCGACCGGCGGTCCACCTCCTCGAGCAGCGCGCGCTCGAGGTCGCCCCCCTGGCGCGCGAGCAGGAAGGCCAGGTCGTTGCGGGCGCCGGGCAGGTCGCTGCGCTCGGCCACCACGGACTCGAGCAGCTCGATCGCGCGCCCGGGATCACCGTCGTAGAGGCGCACGCGCCCCGCCGTCGCCCGCAGCACCGGATCCCACACCACCGGCGCCGCCGTCAGCTCGAGCGCGCGCGCGACCTCGTCGGCGAAGGGCGTCCCCGGCACGGGCGTGACGCAGAGGCACGAGACGTAGCGGGGGTCCATCCGCGAGAGGGCGTCGGCCGTGGCGAGCGCGTGCTCGCGCCAGCGCGCCCGCCCGGCC
>JAPKHB010000746.1 GCA_026647295.1 Planctomycetota bacterium
GCCGACTTCGCGGCGCGCGTGCGCGCGGCGATCGCGCTCTCGCTCGACGGCCACCTGCGCGCCTGAGCCCCGACTCCTGGAGACCGACCCGATGCAGCAGTCCGCGTTCGAGTACCTGCGCCACGGGCAGACGCCCTTCTTCCGCCTGCCGATGTCGGACCTGGGGCAGCCCGATCCGCACGGCGACACCGACGCGGTGCTGCTCGGCGTCCCCACCGACGCCGGCACGACCTACCAGCCGGGCGCGCGCCTCGCGCCGTGGGCGCTCCGCCGCGTGAGTGCGCTCGTCCAGAGCTATCACTCGACCGCCGGCCTCGACGTCTTCCGCTCGCTCGTGTGCAAGGACGGCGGCAACGTCGCGTTCCCGCCGTTCGACCGGGCCGCGATGCGCGCCGCCGTCGAGGGCGAGGTCGCGGCGATCGCGCGCGCCGGCGCGGCTCCGTTCGTCGTCGGCGGCGACCACTCGATCGCGCTGCCGGCGGCGCGCGCGCTGCGCGCCGTCCACGGTCCGCTCGCGATCGTGCACGTCGACGCGCACCTCGACACCAGCGGCCCCGACACCTGGGGCGACGCGCACCACCACGG
>JAPKHB010000747.1 GCA_026647295.1 Planctomycetota bacterium
GTGTGTTGTTCTTTTCGGCGTTGATCCTGGTGGTGTTGTACGCTGCCCACCGCGATGCCGCCGCGCTGCTGCGAAGGTATCACGCCCGCTTTGGCTTCAACCAGCTCGCGGATATTGCTTCGCTGCCGCTGCTGATTCTGCTTTTCAATCTGTTTCTCTTCCTCGCCACGCCGCTCAGTTTCGCCTACACGCGCTACAATGAGCATGAATCCGACCGCTTTGGTTTGGAAATTTGCCAGAACAACCGCGCCGCGGCCCTGGCCTTCGTGAAACTGCAGACGGAGAATCTCGGCAACCCGCGGCCAGGCTGGCTCTACAAACTCTGGCGGGCTTCCCATCCGCCCATCGGCGAGCGCATCGAATTCTGCAACAGCTACCGCCCCTGGGAAACCGGCGAGCCGTTGAAATACGGGCATCTCATCAAAGCCCCGCAAACAGGAGACTAGCGCAGCGAGGCCGGCGGCGAAGCAGGCAGCGCCGAAGTGACCCCGCCGGCATCGGGAGCAGGGCAGCGCACCGCACTGAACCGCGACGGTCACACGATTTCATGACTCCTGCTGTGCACTTCAGCCAACTGCAGGGAA
>JAPKHB010000748.1 GCA_026647295.1 Planctomycetota bacterium
AGCGCGAGGCCGCCTTCGACCCAAGTCACGCCGCTTTCGGGAAGCGCGAACGGCAACGGCGGATCGAGTGCGGCAATGTCGCGCACCGATTCGCCGCTGCCTTCTTTAAAAACGTGCAGCGTTTGCAGGCCTGGCGTGACGCGGCCGGCCACGGAAATCACGACATCATCACTCGCGGTGAAAAAGCCGTTATTCGCCGTGAGGCGCAGCAAATACGGCCCACTTTTCGTGAACGTGGCGGTGGTGGCCAGAGCGTTTTGATTCGCAAACGTCACCTCGCCCGGCCCGCTTTCCACCGACCAAAGATACGTGAGCGTGCCACTCGCTTCCTCGCCCAGCCCGGAATCCAACAATGCACCCTGCAAAGTGGCCGTGTCGCGCAAGCGAATCATTTTATCAGCGCCCGCCGAAACCTGCGGTTCGCTGTTGACGACGACAATGAGATCATCGCTCGCCGCAAACAGCCCGTCATTCATCGTGAGGCGCAAAACATATTTGCCGCGACTGGTGAAATGCGCATTGGTGACCAGGCTGTTGGCATCATCGAATGTGACTTCGGCAGGCCCGCTAACCTTGCTCCACA
>JAPKHB010000749.1 GCA_026647295.1 Planctomycetota bacterium
TGTGTTCGGCAACAGCGCCCCGATCACCATCGCCTGCCTGTTCATCATCAGCGCGGCGCTGTCGCGCACCGGCTGCGTGGACCAGCTCGGCGAGTGGCTCGCCGCCGCGGCCGGCGCGGGCGAGCGCCGCCTGCTGCTGGCGCTGATCGCCGCCTGCCTGCTGGTGTCGCCCTTCATCAACAACACCCCGGTGGTGATGGTGATGATCCCGGCGGTGATCGCGGTGGCGGCCCGCCAGGGCCTCGCCCCCTCGCGCCTGCTCATCCCGCTCTCCTACGCCACCATCCTCGGCGGGCTGATCACCATGGTCGGCACCTCGACCAACATCCTGGTCGACGGCGTCGCGCGCGAGCAGGGCCTGGCGCCCTTCTCGATGTTCGAGATCAGCCTGCCGGCGATCCTCATGGCGCTGGTGGGCAGCGCCTTCATGCTGGTGTTCGCGCCGCGCCTGCTGCCGGTGCGCGAGACGCTGAGCCAGCAGTTCGGCGCCGGCGAGCGCTGGTTCATGACCGAGCTGTTCGTGCCCGAGGGCTCGCATCTGGCCGGCCGGACGCTGCGCGAGGCGCGCCTGTCCAACGGCATC
>JAPKHB010000075.1 GCA_026647295.1 Planctomycetota bacterium
TTGGATCCTTGCGGGTCAGGACATTATTCTTGCTGTCGTAAGTCAGCACGGTTTGGCCGCTTACTGGAGGCGGGTCCGTCTTGGTGAGCATATTCCCATTATTGTCGAACGCGTAAGTGATCGTCTTACCATTGCGGTCTTTAACCGACGTGCGATTATTGCTTGAGTCATAGGTGTATTCAGTGGTCAGGCTGTCGGGATGAACGATCTTGAACAGCCGTCCCAGCGGATCATAATAATGGTCGCTCACGCGCGCCAAAGCTGCCCGTGCTCGAGGAGTTCCTGCGCATCCCGAACCGCTCGCCGGCCTTCGACCCGGAGTGGGAGCGACGCGGGGAGATGGAGCGCGCGGTCGCCCTGCTCGCCGGCTTCGCCCGGGCGCGGCCCCTGCCGGGCCTCGCGGTGGAGGTGGTCCGCCTGCCCGGCCGCACGCCCCTCCTGCTGTGCGAAGTTCCGGGCACCGCGCCGGGGCGCTGCCTGCTCTACGGCCACATGGACAAGCAACCCGAGATGAGCGGCTGGCGCGAGGGGCTCGGCCCCTGGACGCCCGTGCGCGAAGGCGACCGGCTCTACGGCCGGGGCGGGGCCGACGACGGCTACGCCCTCCTGGCGGCGCTCGGCGCGCTCGAGGCCCTGGTGGCGGCGGGGGTCCCGCGGCCCACCTGCCAGGTGCTCATCGAGGCCTGCGAAGAAAGCGGGAGCCCCGACCTGCCCGCCTACCTCGCGCACCTGGCCCCGCGCTGGGGCGCGCCGGACCTCGTGGTGTGTCTGGACAGCGGCTGCGGGGACTACGAACGGTTGTGGACCACCACCTCGCTGCGCGGCCTGGTCGGAGGCACGTTGCGCGTGGACGTGCTCACGGAGGGCGTCCACTCCGGCGACGCCGGGGGCGTGGTGCCTTCGAGCTTCCGCCTCGCGGTCCAGGCGCTGCTGCGGCTGGAGGACCCGGCCACGGGGACCCTTTGCGACCCCGCCTTCCACGCCGAGATCCCCCCCGCGCGCCGCGCCGAGGCACAGGCCGCCGCGCGCATCCTGGGCGCCACGGTCACGCGCCGCTTTCCCTTCGTCGCCGAGGGCGCGCCGCAGGCCGCCGACCCGACCGCCGCGATCCTCGCCCGCACCTGGGAGCCTGCGCTCGAAGTGGTGGGCGCGGCGGGTCTGCCCGAACCCGGGGCGGCGGGCAACGTGCTGCGGCCCTACACCGCGCTCAAGCTCTCGCTGCGCCTGCCGCCCACGGTGGACGCCGCGCGCGCCGCCGCGCGCCTGGCCGAACGCCTGTGCGCGCCGACGACGCCGCCGGCCCGGATCGCGTTCGAGCCCTTTGAGCCCTGCCAGGGCTGGGAGGCCCCCCCGCCCGAGCCGTGGCTGGCCCACGCCCTCGAGGGCGCGTCGCTCCGGCACTTCGGGGCGCCCCCGGCCAGCCAGGGCGAAGGCGGCTCCATCCCCTTCATGGCCATGCTCGGGCAGCGCTTCCCCGGCGCCCAGTTCGTGGTCACCGGCGTACTCGGCCCCGGGGCCAACGCCCACGGTCCGAACGAGTTCCTGCACGTGCCCACGGCCCGGCGGCTCACCGCCTGCGTCGCCGAGGTGTTGGCGGCGCTGGCCGCGCGGCCCCCGCGGGCGGGGTCCTGAACCTGCGAGGAGGAGCGATGCACTACGCCAATCTCGGCCGGACGGCCCTCAAGGTCAGCCGGTTGTGCCTGGGCACGATGAACTTCGGCGGCTGGACGACCCCCGAGGACGCCTTTTCGATCATGGACCGGGCCCTGGAGCACGGGATCAACTTCTTCGACACGGCCAACGTGTACGGGGGAAAGGCGGGCAAGGGCGCGACCGAGGAGATCCTCGGACGCTGGTTCGCCCAGGGCGGACACCGCCGCGAACGGGTCGTGCTGGCCACCAAGGTCTACGGCGACATGGGCGACGGCCCCAACGACAAGCGCCTCTCCGCGCTGCACATCCGCCGGGCCTGCGAGGCGAGCCTCAAGCGCCTCCAGACCGACCACCTCGACCTCTACCAGATGCACCACGTCTGGCGCGAGGCCCCGTGGGAGGAGGTGTGGCAGGCGCTGGACCTGCTGGTGGCCCAGGGCAAGGTGATCTACGTCGGATCGAGCAACTTCGCGGCGTGGAACATCGTCCAGGCCAACGAGCACGCCCGCCGGCGGCACTCGCTCGGGCTCGTGTCCGAGCAGAGCCTGTACAACCTCACCGTGCGCCAGGTCGAGTTGGAGGTCCTGCCGGCCTGCCGCGCCGAGGGCGTGGGCGTGCTGCCGTGGAGCCCGCTGGGCTACGGACTGCTGGGCGGCATGCTGGCCGACGCCGAGCGCGGCCGGCGCGCCCACCCCACGACGCAGGAGCGCCTCAAGGCTGAGCGCCCGAGGATCGAGGCCTACGAGGACCTGTGCCGCGGCCTGGGACAGGCCCCGGCCGTGGTGGCCCTGGCCTGGCTGCTGGGCAACCCCGCCGTGACGGCCCCGATCATCGGCCCGCGCACCCTCGGGCAGCTCGAGTCCGCCCTGCCGGCGCTCGACCTGCGGCTGGACGCTCCGACCCTGGCGCGCCTGGACGAACTCTTCCCGGGGCCGGGGAACCAGGCGCCGGAAGCCTACGCCTGGTAGTCCGCCGCCCGCCCGGCGCGCGGCCCCGTGCCCGGGGGGGGACGGAAACGAGCCGCGCTCGGTACGGTCAGGGGGCGAGGACGGGCCGGGCGCTGAAGTCGGGCAGCTTCGCCCCCTTCTCGCGCATCAGCCGCCGGACCTCGGTCAGGGCGCGTTCGAGCTGCGGATCGCGCCCGCGGGCGTGGTCCTGCGGCGCGATCTCGACCTCGATGTCCGGTTCGGTCCCGTAGTTCTCGAGCCCCCACCCCACGTCCAGGAAGTAGTGGGCGAACTCCGGCTGCGTGGTCACGGTGCCGTCCACCAACGCGTGCCGCGGCCAGATACCGACCACGCCACCCCAGGTGCGCTTGCCGATCAGCGGCCCCAGGCCGTAGTACTTGAAGGCGTGGCTGAACATGTCGCCGTCGGAGCCGGCGTTCTCGTTGGTGAGCGCCACCATCGGTCCGGCCGGGGCCAGGTCGGGGTAGGTGTCCGTGCCCATCCAGCGGCTGAACCCGTAGCCGCTGCGCTTGCGCAGCAGTTTCTCGAGCAGGAGTTGGCTCACGTGTCCGCCGCCGTTGAAGCGCACGTCCACGATCAGGCCGTCCTTCAGCACCTCGTTGCGGAAGTAGCGGTGGAACTCGCTGTAGCCCAGCGGCCCCATGTTGGGCACGTGCACGTAGCCCACGGTCCCGCGGGTCGCCTGGTGCACGCGCGCGCGGTTGGCCTCGACCCAGTCGCGGTAGCGCAGCGGCGCCTCGCTGGTCAGCGGGCGCACCGCCAGGCGGCGGGGCTTGCCCGGCCCGCGGCGCACCTCGATCCACACGCTGCGCCCGCCCAGGTCGAGCAGGCACTCGGCCGGCGAGCGGTCGGGGCCCACGGCCTGGCCGTCCACGCGCACGATCGCGTCGCCCGGGCGCACGTCCAGGCCCGGCGCCGACAGGGGCGAGGCGGCCTTCTCGTTCCACGAGTCGCCGCGCGGGATGCGCCGGACGATCCAGGCCCGGCGGCGGCGGTCGTAGGCGAGGTCGGCCCCGAGGAAACCGTGTTTCCAGCCCACCTCCGGGCGGTAGTCGCCGCCGAGTTCGTAGCAGTGCGACGTGCCCAGTTCCCCCTGCATCTCCCAGAGCAGGTCGCTGAACTCCGCGCGCGAGCCGGCGCGCGCCACCAACGGACGGTAGCGCTCGCGCACGCCCTTCCAGTCCACGCCGCTCATGGCCGGGTCCCAGAAGTGGTCCCGCTGCAGGCGCCAGGCCTCCTCGAACATCTGCTCCCACTCGGCGCCCGGTTCGAGCAGCAGGCGGGCCCGGTCGAGCGCGATCCAGCCGCTCGTGCGCCCGGGCTCCTCCCCCGCGGGGAGGTCCTTGGCCCCCACGGTGGCGGGCAGCGCGCGCAGGCGGCGCCCGACCTGGAGCAGGAGGGTGCGGGCGTCCATCGAGAGCGCGGCGGCGGTGATCCCCTCGCGGATCGTCTCAACCTTCTCGGCGGCGAAGTCGTAGGCCGAAAGGATCCGGTCGGTCAGCGGCTCGGAACTGCCCCACGGGGCATCCAGGCTGCCGCGGACCGGCTCCTGGACGAGGAAGACGCGGCCGCGCCCCCCCAGCACGTCCAGGTAACGGCCCTCGGGCACGGGCAGCGCCAGCACGCGGTCCTGGATCCCGTCCAGGTCCACCCGCACCGCGGGTGGCCCGGCGGGCCGGGCCTTGGCCCGCCCCTTCCCCGCCGGCGGCGACGCGGCCACGGGCGCCTTCTCGTGGGGCGGGCGCGGGGGGCGCTGGGCCGCGTCGAACGGACTGGGCGTGTCCGCGGCCAGCGGGATCACGCACGGCTGCACCCCCCGGGGGAAGCCCAGGTCGAAGTACTGCGTGTCGTACACGGGGTCGAACACGCGCTTGGAGAGGAAGTAGAGGTAGCGGCCCTCGGGATCGAAGGCGGGCTCGGTGTCGTGGAACTCCGGCCGGGTGAGTTCGGCGGTCGTGCGCCGCTTGAGGTCGTAGAGCCGGATCTGGCTCGCCTGGCGTGTCGCCTGGTACCCGTACGCCAGATAGCGGCCGTCGGGACTGAAGCACACCCCGTGGATCCGGTCAAAGGGGCTGCGGTCGACCACGCGGCGCCGGCCGCTCGTCGCCTCGACCACGAGCAACTCCTGCCGGTGGTTGGTGAGGGCGAGGCGGTCGGGCCCGGCCGGCGAGGCCACCAGGCGCAGCACCCGCCCAAGGTCGCCCTTGAGCGTCCGCGGGCGGCCCCGGCCGTCGGCGGCCGCGATCACCAGGTGTTCCTCGCCGCCCTCGTCGCTCACGGCGGCGACGCGCTGGCCGTCGGCGAGCCACGTCAGGAGCCGCCAGCGCACGCGCGACCCGGGGTCCAGGCGCGCGGCCGCGCCCTCCCAGAGCCCGAAGCAGAAGGCGGCCCCGCGGGCCACCACGCCCAGGCTGTGGCCCTCGGGGTGGAGGGCGGCCGACTCCAGGAAGCGGCTGGTGGGCACGTAGCGGCGCACGCGGCCCTTGCGGGGGCTCAAGAAGCGGACGTCGATGCGCCGCGCGGACCCGGCCTCGGTGGGGTCGAGCAGCCACAGGTCGGCCCCGGCCTGGTAGACGATGCGCCGGCCGTCGGTGTGGGCGTGCCGCGCGTAGTAGTCCTCGTGGTGGGTGAGCCGGCGCAGGTCCCCGCCGTCGGGCCGCGCCGAATAGAGGTTGCCGTGGCCCTCGTGGTCGGAGAGGAAGTACACGCGCGCGCCGATCCACATCGGGTGGGCCACGTTGCCCTTGAGCGCCAGGAAGGGCTCGAAGCGGCCCCGGCCGTGCCGGTCGATCCACAACCGCCCGGCCGTGCCGCCCCGGTAGCGCTTCCAGCGCGCGGGGTCCGCGGTGTGGACCCCGAGGAGGCGGCCCTTGCCCCCGGGCTCGAAGGCGAGTTCGCGGACCGGCCCGAGCGGGAGGCGCTCGGGCGCGCCGCCCCGCACGGGCACGGCGTACAGGTGTTGGAGTTGGGCGAACGCGGCCTCGACGTTGGAACGGACCAGGACGTGGCGGCCGTCGGGTGTCCACCCCGCGGTGGCGCTCTGCCCGCCCAGGTAGGTGAGCCGGCGGGCCGGTCCCCCCTCCGCGGGCATCACGTAGGCCTCGGGAGGACCTTCGTCCCGGGCCGTGAAGGCCAGCAGGCGGCCGTCGGGCGAGAGGCGGGGGAAGGCCACGGAGCCGGGCAGCGCCGTCAGCCGGCGCGCCTCCCCGCCCGCCGCGGAAACGCTCCAGAGGTCGTCCTCGCTCACGAACACCACGCGCTCGCCGTGGAGGGTGGGTTGGAGGTAGTAGCCCTGGATCTGCTGCATCGCCGGCCTCCGCGTCGCGCCGTCCCGGCCGACGCCGGGGGACGGTCGGCCGGCAGAGCCTACGCGCATCCCGGCCCCGCGCGAGCCCTCCGCGCCCCGGGCGGCGCCCCGGCGGCAAGGGCCGCGCGGCGCGCCTGGGCCCGCCCCAACGCGAGCGCGACGCCCACCCACGCCGCGCACAGCGCCAGGGCGAGGAGCAGGGCGGGCGTCGCCCCGGCGACGGACGCGCCCAACGCGAGCGCGAGCAGGGCCCCCACCAGGTCCCCCAGTCGATACACCAGGGTGTCGATCACGGCCTTGGCCTTGTACTTCTCCGACCGGGTGAGCGCGTTGAACAGCAACTCGCGGGCGGGCTTGGACAGGGCGTGCTGCGTCGCCCGCCGGCCCACCTGCGCGGCGCAAAGGACGCCAAAGGCAGGAAGCGCCAGCAAGCCGCCGAAGCCGGTCAGCCCGACCAGCGGCAGGAGCGCCAGGGTCGGGCCGATGCCCCACCCCCCGATGACCCGCGCCGTGAGGAAGAGCTGGAGCAGGAGCGTGAGGCCCTGCGCCCCCACGTCGAGCCAGCCGAAGGCGACGAGGCGCGCGGCCCGGTCGGCGAAGGTCGCCGCGACGATCCCCGCCTGCACGAAGTACAGGAGCGTCGCGGTGAGCGTGCCGAGGAGGAGGTACGCGCACACGCCCGCGAGGTAGGGCGAACGGGCCACCTCCCGCAGGCCGTCCAGCGGGCCACCGCCCAGCGGGGCGCCCACCCGGGCGCCGGCCCCGGGTGGCCCCGGCCGGCGCCGCGCCGCGGCCTCCAGGCGCCGCTCGCAGCGCCGCCCCACCTCCAGGAGGGCGGCCGAGAGCACGGGCAGGGCCGGCAGCCCCTGGTCGAACGAAAGGCCCAGCGCCGCCGCCAGGGAGGGCAGGAACGCGGCCGCGCCGGCGCCGGCGACGGCCCCGGCCGTCCCGCCCACCCCGATCCAGCCGTACAGGCGCGTGCCCTCGGCCACCGTGAACGTGTCGGCGAGGACGCTCCAGAAGGTCGCGACCGCGAAGAGGTTGAACACGCTGACCCAGACGTAGAACGCGCGCCCGAGCCACAACTGCTCGCCCGCCGGCAGCCAGACGAGCAGCGCCGCCACCCCGAGCAGGCAGGCCGCGAGCCCGCGGTGCAGCGTCGCGACGAAGCGCTCCCGCGACCGCCGCGAGACCCACGCCGCGTACAGCGGTTGCGCCACCAGCATCGCGACCAGGGTGGCGCCGAACAGCCAGGGCAGGCGGTCCACCCCGCCCTCGACGCCGAAGGCCTCGCGCAACGGCCGGACCACCGCCGTGGCCGAAAGGAGCGCGAAGAACCAGAGGCCCGCCCACACGACGAGCGGCCCCTCCCCCGGCCGTAGGCCCGGTCGCACGCGGACCGCCGTCAGCGTGCCGCCACGGCGTCGAGGAGGGCCGCCTCGCGCTCCGGGGCCAGGCCCACGCGCCGGCTCAGGGCTCCGTCGGGGCGCGCCTTGCGCCACCAGGCCAGGGTGTCCGCGGCGGTCTCGGTCAC
Source organism: Planctomycetota bacterium (assembly GCA_026647295.1). Taxonomy (GTDB): domain Bacteria; phylum Planctomycetota; class PLA2; order PLA2; family JAEUHO01; genus JAPKHB01. The sequence continues at coordinate 7,463 of JAPKHB010000075.1, forward strand.
CGGCCGGAACGCAAGGCCCGCCGCCCGCGCGCGCTGGTTGGACACGCGGGGCAGCCCCTCCCGGGGCAGCCACAGCGGCAGCGCGGCAAACGGCGCGACCCCCTGGGCCGCGAGCACGTCCTCGGGGACCCACACGAAGCGGGCCCGCGTGTTGAGCGCACACTTGAGCCCGTGGAGGAACTCCACGAAGGCCAGGTCGCCTTCGAAGCCCAGCGCGTTGTAGGTGCCCGTGGCGCCGTCCTCGGCCAGGCGCACGAGCCAGGCCCCCAGGTCCCTCACGTCCACGAACTGCACGGGGCTTGACCCGTCGCCCGGCGCCGCGATCGTCCCGCCCCGGGCCACGCGCACGGGCCACCAGGTGAAGCGGTCCGTGGGGTCGCCGGGCCCGACGATGAGGCCCGGGCGCACGACCACGTGGCGGTCGGGCAGGCGGGCGCGCACGGCGTCCTCGCACAAGGCCTTGAGCGGCCCGTAGGTCTCGCCGGTCACCCGTTCCACCGTCGGGTCCACGAGCCGCCCCACGGGGGTGTCCTCGTCGATGGGCGCGGTAGAGGTGCCAAAGCCCGGATACACCGAGATGGTGCTCACGAACAGGTAGCGCCGAACGGCGTCGCGCAGCAGCGCCGCCGAGGCGTCCACGACGCGCGGGACGTAGCCCGAGGTGTCGATCACGGCGTCGAAGGCCCGGCCCGCGAGCGGCGCGAGGCCGCCGTCCCGGTCGCCCCGCACCGTCTCCAGGTCCGGGAACAGGCCGGGGTTCGTGCGCCCGCGGTTGAACAGGGTGATCTTGTGCCCGCGCGCCCGGGCGGCGTGGACGATCGCCGGGCCGAGGAAGCCGGTCCCCCCGAGGATCAGCACCGAAAGCGGCGGGGGCGCGGGCGTGGGCTCCCCGGGGGCCGCGTGCGCGCGGGGCGAGCCGCGGGCGAGCCAGGCGGCGGCCCCCAGCGAGGCGCCCAGCAGCAGCCGGCGGCGGTCCAGGGGCGGCGTCACGCGGGCCCGGGGGTCAGGGCCGGAGCCGGATGCGGCGGATCAGCACGGCCTCCGCCGGCACGTCGTTGGGCCCGCGCTTGACGTTGCTGATGCGGTCGGCGACCTCCAGGCCGCCGATCACGCAGCCGAACACCGTGTGCTTTCCGTTCAGCCACGGGGCGTCCCCCACCGTGACGAAGAACTGCGTCCCGTTGGTGTTGGGACCCGCGTTGGCCATGGCCAGCACGCCGCGCACGACGGGCCGGGAGCGCAGCGAGTCGCTGTAGCGGTAGCCCATCAGTTCGTACACCTGCTTGAGCGACATGGCCATCAGTTCCTTGTCGAGCTCCGGGGCCTTGGCCTGGATGGCGGCACGGTCGCTCGGATCGATGCCGTGGCGCTTGAGCAGCGGCAGGACGATCAACTGCTGGAAGTGCGCCTGGCTTTGCAGCGACGGCGCGAGCCAGGGGTGCGGCCGGCCGCCCTCGAAGGCCTTCACCTTCTCCAACCCGAGCGCCGTCGCGTTGATCTCGTCGGCAAACGGGGCGATCGCGCTGCTCGCGCCCGTGCCGAGGGGACAGCCGCCCTGGATCATGAAGCCGGGGATGACGCGGTGGAAGGTGAGCCCGTCGTAGAACGGGCGCGTCACCTCCGTCGCCCCCGACGGGTCCTGGCGCAGGTCCTTGAAGGCCTGGGTGCCCAACGCGAGCGCGAGGAAGGTCTCGACGGTGCGGGGGGCCTCCGCCCGCAGCAGTTCGACCACGATCTCGCCCTGGCTGGTCTCGATCACCACCACCGGGTTGGCCGCGGGCTCGGCCTCCTTCTGGGCCGCGGGCTTGGCGCCCGGCTCCTCGGAGGAGGGCGGCTCCGCCTTGGTGGGGTCGTCGTCGGCGCGGGCCGGCGCCAGCGCGCCGGCCAGGGGGAGCAGGGCGCCCAAGACGAGCGCAGCCAGCGGGAAGAGCAGACGGGGCATGGGGCCTCCTACGCGGGGGAAGCGCGCGAGTCTACCGCTGGTGGGGCGACCGGCCCCGCCCCGGCGGGCCCGGGCGGGCGCGGCGCGGGCACGGACGGCGGGGACCTCGCGGGCGCCCGCGGCCGGGCGCGCTTGCCGGACTCCGCCCCCGCGGCGGAGGCGGGCTACCGCAGCGAGAGCGCCTCCTGGCGCTCCAGGAGCAGGGGCGAAAGCCCCGGCCCGGGGCTCATGCGAATGCCCCGCGGGGTGAGGTCGTTCCACGCCACCTCGCCCGCCCCGTCCACCTCGACCAGGGCCGACTCCCCGACGCGCCGGTACTCGAGCCCGATGCGCCAATCCTCCTGACGCCAGCGCCCCGTGGCCTCGCGGCGCTCGTGGCCGCTGCGCTCGCTGACCAGGTAGAAGGTGCCGTCCTCCCGCAGTTGGAGGACCACGCGCCGGTCCGGGCCCCGGTGGACGTACACGCCGACGCCGCCCGGGGGCGGCCCCGGGGCGGGCGGGACGAGCGCCGCCCCCGCGGGCGCGGGTGGCTGGACGAAGGTGTGGGCCTGGGGCGGGGCGGACGCCGGGCGTTCGGCCTCCGGCGCCGCGGGCCCGGCGGCGAACGGCCGCGCGAGCACGACCCACGCCAGGCCGAGCCCCACGCCGAAGAGCAGGACGACGCGCCACATCGGGCCCGAGTCTACGGCCGGCCCCGGCCCGGGGTAGCATGACGCCGAAGGACCCCCATGCCCGTCACCGTCACGCTCGAATTCACGCCCAACCCGGACACGCTGAAGTACCTGGTCTCCGGGCGCCTCCTGCCCCGGGGCACGCTCGAGTTCACCGACCCGGCGCAGGCCGCGACGAGTCCGCTCGCCGCGCGGCTCTTCGCCGTGCCGGGCGTGAAGGCCTTGCTGATCGCAAAGGACTTCGTCACCGTCACCGTCACCGGACAGGAGGTGATGATGGACGTGAACCGGGCCATGCTGCGCGAGATCCGCGAGCACCTGGAGGCCGGCCTGCCCATCACCACCGCCCCCTTGCCCGAGCAGGAGCACGGGGGCCAGGACTCCGAGGTGGCCCGCCAGGTGATCGAGATCCTGGACGAGCGCATCCGCCCGGCCGTGGCCATGGACGGCGGCGACATCGTCTTCGACCGCTTCGAGGACGGCGTCGTGTATCTCGAGCTCAAGGGCTCCTGCCACGGCTGCCCGTCCTCCCTCGCCACGCTCAAGCTCGGCATCGAGCAGCAACTTCGTCAGTTCGTGCCCGAGGTGCGCGAAGTGCAGGCCGTATAGGCTGGGCGATGCACCCCCCGGCCCGCTCCCGTCCCACTGCGGCCCGCCGGGGAGCGCGACAGATCCTGCGGATCCTCTTGGCGATGGGGCTCGGGGGCGTGGGGGCCGGCCTGCTCCCCGGCCCGGGCCCGGTACCGGGGGTCGCGTGGGCCGAGGAGCCCCCGCCGGCGGCCCCGCCGGGCGCGGAACCGGCCGCAAGGCCGCGGGAGCCCGAGGAGCCCGACGAGCCCGACGAGCCCGCGGAGGACCCGGAGGCCTACGAGGCCCCGATCTACGACATCGACTCGTTGTGGGTCGCTGAAGCCGACCTGCCGGCGGGGTGGGCCGCGGACCCCCGGGGCCCCGAACGCGAGGCCGCGCTCGAACGCGAGGTGCGCGCGCTGCTCCCCGCGCCGGCGGCGCCGGGCGCCGTGACGACCCTGCGGGCCCGCGCGCTGCTCGGGCCCGGCGGCGGAGGGGGCGAGTTCCTGATGCTCGCCAGCGAGGCCGATCCGGCCGGCTGGCGCAGCGCCTTCGACCGACGCGCCGCCGAACGCGGCTTTGCGGTCTGCGAACTCGGCGAGGGCTCGCGCCTCCTCCTCGTGCGGGCCGAGCCGCGGCGCGAGGTGCCGCTGCTCGAGGCCCTGCGCGTCGAGGTGGTCCAGGGCCTTTGCGACCTGAGCCACCGGGCCATGCGCTCGGCCCTGGAGCGCCAGGAGCCCCTGCGTTTCTGGCTGGCGCGGGAGTACCTCCAGGCCGCCGCGACGATGGAGCCCCAGGCGGGCGGCGTACGGCTCCTGGAGGCGCAGGTCGCCCTGGCGCTGCGCAACGGCGAGCGGGCCGTCACGCTCTTGCGCGCGGCGCTGGCCGACGACGTGGCCATCCGGCCCCGCCCGCCGCTGGCGGTGCTCGCGGCCGGCCTCCTCGGGCACGAACTGCTCGCCCGCGGCGACGGCCCGCACCTCGAGGAGGCCCGCACCGTGCTCGAGCGCGCGGGCTCGAGCGCGCGGTGGCCTGGGAAGCGCACGAGGAGGACACCGAGCAGCGCTTCAACAACCGCTACAACCTGGCGTGCGTCAAGGCGCGGCTGGGCGACCTCGAGCCGGCGCTCACCGACCTCGAGAGCAGCCTGCGCTACGCCCGCGAGCACCTGCCCCGCATCTACCCCTTCGCCTGGCGCTACGCGCGCCACCGCGACCCGGACCTCGCCAAGGTGCGCCGCGACGCGCGCTTCGGCCCGCTCATGGAGCGCGTGGCGCCCCAGGGCTGACCGCGCCGGCCGCGTCGGCCGGCCCGGGGGCGGCCTCCGGCGCGAGGCCGCGTCGCTGGGCCAACATCCACTCGTACACGTCGGTGCGGGCGTAGACCGAGTACCAGACGAAGTGGCTCTCGTGGCCGAGCAGGGTGAAGCGCGAACGCCCCCCGGCCGCCCGGTGCGCGGCGATCGCGCCCTCGCCCAACAGGGCCGGTACCACGAAGTCAAGCGCCCCGTGGAAGCCCCACGCGGGGATGGACGCGCAGCGCGCGGCGTCGCGTCCGGCCCCGTAGCCGCAGCACAGGAGGAGGGATCGCCATGGTCGAGGCCGAGGTCGAGCAGACCGGCCGCATCACGCACAGCCGGCGCGACTACCTGTCCTCCGGGCAACTGAGCGCCGAGCGCTTCGCCGCGGCGGTGCGCGCCCACTGGCGCATCGAGACCAGCCTGCACC
>JAPKHB010000750.1 GCA_026647295.1 Planctomycetota bacterium
AGCGGCATAGAGTAGAAGATTGCTGCCGCCATGACCCCGGCCATAGCTCCGGTGTGAATGGAAACTTTAGTCCATAGGCGATTAGTTACGGTGGCGATAACCAGGGCACACAGGGCTGCCGTAAAGCCGGCAATCAGCACGGACGGCGCGTTGAGCCAGAGTAGTACTGCATAACAGGCGGCCATGCAGGCGCCACCAAAAATATAAAAGCCATAGCGATGTTCTCGCACGCTTACATCTGCATCGGTGAATTTTTTGGTCTGAAGTTTCTGGTGCAGGTAGAGCAACGCTGGGCCAACCACAAAGGCAGCACACAGTGCGGCCCAGCCCAGGGCTTTCCATAGATTGCCCTGATCAAGATAAAGAATCAGGACGATAGACAGCGGCGAAACCAGAAACGGATGTAGAACGAGGCTGACTAGTCGGGCGAGACGGACCTGGTCAAACAGCGGTCGGGGTGCAGCTTCAATGGGAGGTGCGGTCGTTGCAGCAGATAACGGATTCTTTTCAGTACTTTCTATCATTATGGCCTCCTTATCAACTACAATAATACATTTCCAACGGATGCATACCAGCGAGCCA
>JAPKHB010000751.1 GCA_026647295.1 Planctomycetota bacterium
GTGCCGCCTGGCGCTGGGTCGCGGCGTCGGCGTGAAGCGCGAGCGGATCGGACGGGAGGGTCTGTTCGGCCGGATTCATGGCAACTCCCCGCTTCAGGCGCTGTCGCGCGCCCACAGCGAATGCACGACCTGGCCGACCTGGTTGCGCACGCCGTCGCGGAAGCCCTGCAGCATGCGGCGCAGGGCGACCGCATCCTCGGAGGTGAAGCCACGCTTGAAGTCGGTCAGCACCAGTCGCGAACGCGACAGCCAGTTGCCCGGCGCGTCGTCGAGCGCGCACCACGCCGCCTCGCCCGGATCGGCGCCGTGCTGGCGCAGCCAGGCCATCGCCTCGCGCTCGCGCAGGCCGTGCAGCTCGGCGCCCGTCTTGGGCAGCAGGTGCGGCGTGGCGCGGCGTCCTGCGGCTAGCGGCCGCGAGCGATCACGTTCGCGGTCAGTCCGCAGCGCGCCCTTGGCGACCTGCATGAACTGGACGAGCGGGCGGCCGGACGGGCAGACGTAGCTGCAGCACCCGCACTCGTAGCAGTCGAGCGGCCCGTACGGCTCGGTGTCGAGCGGGCGTCCCGCCTCGACCCGGATCG
>JAPKHB010000752.1 GCA_026647295.1 Planctomycetota bacterium
AGGGCCTCGCCGACAAGGGCCTGAAGATCGCGGTCAACCAGGTCGACATGGCCGGCGGGGACTCCGGCTTCAAGCAGCAGGCGGTGCAGTTCAACCTGCGGTCGAACGACATGGACCGGCTGGTCAAGGCGTCGGCCGACCTGCAGGAGGCGATGCGGAAGACCGGCAAGTTCGTCGACATCGACTCGACGTACACGTCGGGCAAGCCGCAGGTCGAGATCGATCCCGATCGCACCGCGGCCAAGGACCTGGGCGTGCCGGTGGCGTCGATCGCGACGACCCTGCGCGCGCTGGCGGCCAAGGACAAGGTCACCGACTTCAAGGACCCGGTCGATCTCGACATCTACGACGTCAAGCTGACACTCTCGTCGGAGAACGAGCAGAGCCTGACCACGCTCAGCAACCTGACGGTGCGCGCCGGCTCGAACGAGCTGGTGCCGCTGTCGTCGGTGGTGAAGGTCGAGCGCGGCGTCGGTCCGTCGCAGATCGACCGGCAGTCCCGCACGCGGCAGATCACCGTGCTCGCCAACCTGGCGCCGGGCGTGGCCCAGGGCGAGTCGGCGACGCTGGTCGAGGAGCT
>JAPKHB010000753.1 GCA_026647295.1 Planctomycetota bacterium
GTACACCTCGGGGCTCTCGGTGTAGCGGGCCGCCTCGTCGTGCCCCGAGCCGCGCGTGAAGTAGACGCCCTTCGCGCTCTTCGAGCCCGGCAGCGTGCGGTACGGGATGCCGTCGCCGTCCACGTCCCGGTAGCGTTCGAACTTCGCGAGTCTTTCCAGCTCGGCGTCGCCGAGCACCTTGCCGCGGTCGAACGGCGCGGACGGGTACTCGAACGGCGGCGTCATCCAGTTGTTCATGCCGAGGTCGAGGTCGCTCAGCACCAGCAGCGGGCACTGCAGCCGCTCGGAGAGGTCGAACGCGCGACCGCCGAAGTCGAAGCACTCGGCCACCGAGCCGGGCAGCAGGATCGGGTAGACCGTGTCGCCGTGGCCGAGCGTGTACGCGAACGACAGGTCGGCCTGGGCGGTGCGCGTCGGCAGGCCCGTGCTCGGGCCGCCGCGCTGCGCGTCGACGATCAGCACCGGCAGCTCGGCCATCACGCCGAGCCCGATCATCTCGACCATCAGCGACAGTCCCGGCCCGCTGGTGGCGGTCATCGACTTGGCCCCGGCGAAGCTGGCGCCGAGACAGGCGCCCAG
>JAPKHB010000754.1 GCA_026647295.1 Planctomycetota bacterium
GCGGAAGGCCTCCACGGTCGTACGCCGGGCGATCCGCTCGCCCCAGTCGGGGTTGCCCAGCCAGGCGGCGCAGGCGCCCTCGAGTACGGGGTACCGATCGCGAAACCAGCGCTCGAGGGCACGTGCATCGCCCATCCGATCTCGGCGAAGGGCCTCGGTGAGGCCCTCCACTTGCGATGGCAACGCGGGCCCCCGCAATCCACGCTGCCCCTCTCGATGGCGTGCCCTCTCTCCACTCATCGTCCCCTCCGCCTCCAACCGGACCCAGGCTCGCACCGGCGCGGCAACCTGCTGCCCCCTCCATCCGCGGGCTCGGATCCGCAGAGAGGTCAGCCAAAATGGCAGTCTGACAGCGCCAGGCCCGGGCGTCAAGCCCTATTCGGCGCCGCTTGGGCCGGGGGGGGCCCGGGGAGCCACCGCCATGGCCGGCGGCGCCTTGCCCGTACGGAAAGGCCCGGGTGGCCGCCGTGGGTGACGGCGGCGCGGGTGCGCTCGCGCCCCTCGCGCAGCGCGCTGTCGGGCAGGCCGACGATCCGGAACACGCGTTCGCCCCCCTCGCTGGAGAGGGTTACGGAGAC
>JAPKHB010000755.1 GCA_026647295.1 Planctomycetota bacterium
CGTGGCGATCCCCCCCGCTCCGGGAACGAAGCGGACTCCCATGGGAGCGTTTCAGGTGATCAGCGGCCGGGGCGTCCGGCGGGCATCATCCCGTCCACCAAGGTTTGTACAAGTTGGCCGGTCACGTCATAAACCACCAGCCGCACTCTGCCGCTGACGGGCAGCTCGAAGCGAATGGTGGTGATGGGATTGAAAGGATTGGGGAAGTTTTGCGCCAGGCGGTAGGCGACCGGCAGCGCGGCAACCGGATCGTTGACGCGCACACTGCCTGTCCGCGAGAGCAAGACCAATTCCGCCACGGCCAGCGCCGCGCGCGGCGCCTGCGCGATCAGCTCATCCTGCTGCCGCCAGAATTCCGCTTCCGCGCCGGCAGCGTCGAGCGAGTCGGTGGCAACCAGCATACTGGCGCCGTGCAAGCGCAGGAAACGCGCCCACAGGCGCGGCAGCGACACGAACTGTGTGCCCTGCAAAGCCACGCCGGAACTCGTCATCATGGGCTGCCAGGATTGCCCGTCGAGCGAGGCTTCGAGCTGAAGGTGGAAGTATCGCTGGGCATTCGGATCCGGATGCAGCACGA
>JAPKHB010000756.1 GCA_026647295.1 Planctomycetota bacterium
AGCCCTTCCACCCTGACGTTGTAGGCGTAGCCGGCCGCGTACATCTGATAGTTGAAGCCAAAATCGGGCGCGGGTTTGTCTTCCAGCGCGGCCGTGTAGTTCCCCTCGCCCCAAAAGACCGTCACCGGCTGGCCGACGACGCGCACGCCGTTCTCGTCGATCACGTCGGCGTCCTTGCGGCACTCGACGCCCGCGGTCGCGGCCACGTGGTCCTCGACCGTGAAGCGCCGCTTCGCCTCGGCGCGCGACATCGCGCGGCCCGCGCCGTGGCTGCAGCTCTCGAACGACTCCGGGTTGCCGAGGCCGCGCACGATGTAGCTCTTCGCGCCCATCGAGCCCGGGATGATGCCCAGCTCACCCTTGCCCGCGCGCACCGCACCCTTGCGGGTCACGAACACGTTCGCGCCGTGGTGGTGCTCCTTGCGCACGTAGTTGTGGTGGCAGTTCACCGCCTCGAGCTCCGCCGAGAACGCCGGCAACGCGCCGCTTCCACGCAAGGCCGCGATCACCGCGCGCATCATCAGCTCGCGGTTGGTCGTGGCGTACGTCTGGGCCCAGCTCACCGCGCGCACGTAGT
>JAPKHB010000757.1 GCA_026647295.1 Planctomycetota bacterium
CGCCGCCGCCGCCGCTCGTGGCGTCGCCGGATGTGGCGTCCGAGGACCTCGACGCGGCGGTGCCGGCGCCGGTCGAGCCGGCGAAGCGCGACGTGCGCTCTCCGGTCCGCCGTCGCGACGCGACGGCGTCGAGCGCGCCCCCGGCGCCGCCCACCGACGCCGGCGTCGTCCCCTCGGTCGTCCCCTCGATCGATGCCTCCCGTCGCCCATCCGATCCGGATCGCACCTATGACCCGTTCTCGAGGTAGGCCCACGATGCGACCTTCCGCGCTCGTCGTTCTCGGCGTGCTCGCCGTGGCTCCGGTCCCGGCGCGGGCGCAGCCCACCGACGGACCGGCGCCGGGCGCCGTCGAGTACGAGCGCGGACAGGTGGCCTACGACCTGGGACGCTACGCGGAGGCGATCGAGGCCTGGGAGCAGTCCTACGCGCTGTCGAAGCACACGCTGTTGCTGTTCAACCTCGGACAGGCCGCGCGGCTCGCCGGCGACTGCCGCCGGGCCGTCGGCTACTACCGCGCGTTCCTCCGCGCGTCACCGGAGGCGCCGCAGGCCGCCGACGCGGAGTCGTTCGTGAAC
>JAPKHB010000758.1 GCA_026647295.1 Planctomycetota bacterium
CTTTTTCGGGTCCACTGGATCGTTGCTCAGCTCGGCAAACTGAAGCTTTGGTCCGCCGAATACAAGAATCAACAATGGCATGCCTGCAAGAATAAACAGATCGCCTGTACCCATCAGGATGGTAAGGGCTGCTTGGCCAGAAAGATCAAGGCTACCATTGCTGTTTACTACGGGATAGGGCCAGCCGTAAAACACGCCACCCGGCAGACTTCGAGGTACGAAACATACCCCAATCAAGCTTGCTGCGACAAAAAGCGCAAGGACCAGAGAACGCATAGTAAATCGAAGGGCCGGCAATTTATACGCGACGCGCAAATGCACGATTCTGAGTGCATACAAGAGCGGAAAGGTCGAAAGGGTGCTGAAAATGACAAACTCGACCAGAGCATCCCATCCTTCCCAAAGCAATCCGAACCAAAGCGGCTCCGGCACAAACAGGATTACAACTGATGTCACGATGCTGATGGTCAACGGCACCCAGATCGCCTGCACCGTTATAGGTTGGGATTTCTTCATTCCAGCAGCGTCGCCGTGAGGAACGTGAAGAGCGCCTGCAAACCGCCGTGCTCGACCGT
>JAPKHB010000759.1 GCA_026647295.1 Planctomycetota bacterium
CGGCGCCGGGTTCGAGCAGCCCGAGCGCCGCGGCCTGGTCGCGCAGCACCGGCTCCAGCGCGCCGCCGCCGAGCAGCCGCAGGCGCAGCGGCGCCGTCGGCTCGCGCCGGCGCAGCCGCGCCACCGCCTGCAGGATCACGTCGACGTGGTAGTTCGGCAGCCACTGGCGCAGGCTCGCGAGCGTGAACACGCGACGGTCGCGCGGCTGCGCCGGCGCGAACGCGCGTCGATCACGCGCGCGCTGAAAGCCGAAGCGGCCTCCGAACGACTCGCGCGGCAGAGTGCCGAAAGCGAGCTGCGCCTGCTGCAGGCGCAGGTCGAGCCGCACTTCCTGTACAACACGCTCGCCAACCTGCGCTATCTGATCCAGAAAAACTCGCCCGACGCGCTGGCGATGACCGACGCGCTGATCGAGTACCTGCGCACCTCCGTGCCCGACATGCGCGCCCGGCGCGTCACGCTGGGGCGCGAAGCGGACCACGTGCGCCACTACCTTGACATCATGCGGATGCGGCTCGGCGGCCGGCTCGAACTCGGCGTCGACGTGCCCGAGCCGCTACGCGCGGTCGAGCTGC